>CAJXSB010000039.1 GCA_913060435.1 uncultured Desulfococcus sp. | reverse complement strand
GCCATAGCGGCTTCGAAACTCCCGGCGGATCCGAGCCACCTCCCGGGCGAAATAGGCGGTATCGTCGCAAACAGCAATGGCGTGGAGCCGCTCCGGGCGGCGGAAATTCCGTGCACCGATCCAGATCCCGGCATACGTACCACCGGAGCCCATGGCGCAGTAAATATGGTCAAACTGGAGTTCGGTGTCCGAGATCTCCTGGATCATGCGGACATAGCCGAGGGCCCCGACCGCGTTGGAGCCCCCCATGGGGATCCAGTAGGGGCGTCGGCCGTCGGATTTCAGGCGGTCGCAGACCGAAGCCTGGATACCATCGATGTCCTGAAACGCCTCGGGCGAATAGAAATGGACCTCGGCCCCGAGGATCCGGTCGATCAGGAGGTTCCCCTCGAGGTCTCGGGGAGGCTCGCCCCGGAGGAGGAGCACCGCGCGGAGCCCGGCCTTGGCGGCGACCCAGGCCACAGCCCGGCAGTGGTTGGACTGTATGCCGCCGCAGGTGACCAGGGTGTCGGCATTCTGCTCCCGTGCGTCGAAGAGCAGGTATTCCATTTTTCGGAGCTTGTTCCCCGACGCCACGGATTCGGTGAGGTCGTCCCGCTTCACGAAAAGGGATACCCCCAACGCCTTGGATAGACGGGGAAGATAATGGACGGGCGTCGGCAGATGGGCCATGATGATGCGCCGGGCCAGCAGGGCATTCATGAAGAGGCTCCTCTCACAGTTTGAGTTCCTGGATGGTCAGGCGCCGCTCAAACCAGCCTGAAAGCCGGATCAGCGGATAGCATACGCAGAAATAAAGGGCCCCGACCAGGCCGAACACCATGAGTCCTTCGGGGATCCGCTGTACCGTCAGCCACCCCACCCGTGTGACGTCCGTGAGGCCGATGACCGAGACAATGGACGAGTCCTTGATGAGCAGCACGTACTGGCCGACCAGGGGGGGCAGGATGGTCCGGAGGGCCTGGGGAAGGATGATCAGCCGCATCTGCTGCAGCCAGTTGAACCCGGAGGATTTGGCCGCCTCCCACTGCCCTGCAGGGACCGATTCGATACCGCCGGCCACGATCTCGCAGATATAGGCCCCGGCATACAGGGTGAGGCTCAGCACGGCTGCGGCAAAGGCCTCCAGCTGCACCCCCCACTCGGGAAGGATGAAAAAAAAGATGAAGATCTGAACCAGATAGGGCGTTCCGCGGACCAGGTCGACATAGGCGGCGATGACCGCCCGGAGCGGCTTGAAATGCCGTGTCCGGAGGATCCCGGCCGCCAGCCCCAGAAGCGTCCCGAAGACGAGGCTCAGCCCCGAAACCTGGACCGTAACCCAGATCCCTTTCAGGAAGGAAGGGAGGCTCTGGACGAGCCGCTCAAAATAGAATTCCCACATATCGCCTCGCTATACGGCCCGCTGGGCCACCAGCCGCCCCTGCCAGCGGCGGGAGAGAAATTTGAGAATGTAATAGAGAATCAGATAGCAGAGCGCCGTCGTAAAGAACCCCTCGGCCGGCATAAACCGTTCGGAGGCCATCATCTGCCCCACCCGGGTCAGCTCAAACACGGAGATGAGGGACAGCAGGGCGCTGTCCTTGACCAGGACGATCCCCTGGCCGAGAAGCGGCGGGATTGTCGTCCCGATGGCCTGGGGCAGGATGATATACCGCATCCGCTGGAAAAAATTGAGGCCGAAGGCGATGCCCGCCTCGACCTGCCCCGGATGGACGGCCAGAATACCCGCCCGGATGATCTCGGCGATATAGGCGCCGCTGTTGAGGGCGAGGGCGATGATGCCGGTCTGGTATTCGGTGAGGCGGATCCCCAGGCTCGGCAGGCCGAAATAAAAGAAATAGAGCTGGGCCAGAAGGGGGGTCGACCGGATGATTTCGATGTAGGCGGTGGACGGCCAGGTGAAGCACCGGAGGCTCGAAATGCGGAGGATGCAGGCGACGATGCCCACCGCCAGCGCCGCGGCCATGGCGACGGCGGAGATCCAGAGGGTCGCTAAGAATCCCTCGAAAAAGAGGGGCAGGTAGTCGATGATGACCCGAAAATTGAACGTCGAAAGCATGGCGCCCCGGTGCCCGCCCGCGGAGAGAGCGCCGGGGGACGCCCTTCCGGAGCATGGCCGTTATGGTTGTCAGTGGTCCTTTTTCCAGTCCTGGGTGGTCACCCAGTAGTGAATATTCTGGTCGTACCGTCCGTCCTCACGGATCCACTGGAAAAAGAGATTGATCCACTGGAGCAGGTGGGTGTCCTCGGGGCGCACCGCAAAGGCCAGGGGCTGGCGGGAGAGCTTGCCCGGGAGGATCCGGATGCTGCCCGGGGGGAACTCGGTCATCTGGCCGGTGACCGCCGAGTCGTCGTTCAGGCCGATGTCGGCATGGCCGGCCAGGACGGCATTGATGAGCATCGGCCCGCCGCCCTTGTAGCTCTTGATCTTGGCGTAGGGCAGGAACCGCTTGGCGTCGGCCTCGCCGGTGGCGCCCAGGAGCACCGCCACCGTTACCTCGGGCTTGTTGCAGTCCTCGAGGGTCTTGAACGGCGCATCCTTCTTGGTGAAAATGACCGACCCGGTGTAGTAGAAGGGATCGGTGAAGCTCACCATGAGGGCACGCTTGAGGTTGGCCGTCATGTCGGCGGCCAGCATGTCGGCCTTCTTGGACATGAGGGCGGGGATAAGGCCGTCCCAGTCATAATCGAGGAATTTGATCCGGACGCCCATTTCCTGTGCCATCAGCCTGCAGAACTCCACGGAGCTGCCGGTCCGCTCGCCGTTCTTGTCGATAAAGCTGAACGGCGCACCCTGGGTCTGGACCGCCACCCGGAGCTCCCCGCGCTGGATGATCTCCTGGACCGTGTCGGCCCAGGCGGCTCCCGCGTTCGCCATGATGAGCGCTGCCGCCGCAAGCAAGATTGGTCGAATCCATCGCCTCATGTTGCCTCCTCTTCTGTTGGGTGATGTGCATGGAAAGGCCGCACCGCCCCGCGGGGCACGTCCGGCCCGCGCCTGCATAACCTGTCTGAAAGCTTTAGGAATTGACAGGAATGGATATTGACTCTATATCTTTCCCCTGGGCGTTGTCAAGAAGACCGGGAGTCCCGGATGAATTCCCGGCAGCCAAGGCACAGCGCCGCGGCGGCGCGCACCCATCCCCCAAACCATCCAATAGGAGGCCGGCCATGCCGCTGGATCTGGATTCGATCGGAAAGCCGCTGGGCCCGTTTGTCAAGACATACGAATGGAAAGACGTCGTGCTCTACGCCCTGGGCGTCGGCGCGGGGTTTTCCGAGCTGGAATACTGCTATGAAAAGCACCTGAAGGTGATCCCCACCTTCGCCATCGCGGCGGTGTTCGATTTCTTCTTTCACGTCGCCGGGGCCGCCGGCGTCCATCTGCCGGGCGTGCTCCACGGCGAGCAGGATCTCGTCCTCCACCGGCCCCTCCCCGCTTCAGGAACCTTGACGACCCGGGGAAATATCACCCACTGCTACGACAAAGGGGCTGAAAAGGGAGCCCTGGTGGTCGCCGAAAGCCGGACCTCCCAGGCGGATGGCGCGCCGCTCTTCACCAGCACCGTCACCCTTTTTGCCCGCGGCGACGGCGGCTTTGGCGGTGCGGATGCGCCGAAGCGGCGCATCGACCTCCCCGACCGGGCCGCGGATGCCGTAATGGACGACCGCCCGTCACCGGATCAGCCCCTCCTCTACCGACTCTCGGGGGATCTTTTCGAGCTCCACGCAGACCCCGCCTTCGCCGCAGCCGCCGGGTTCGAGCGTCCGATCATGCACGGCCTCTGCACCCTCGGATTCGCCTGCCGCGCCCTGATGCGCCACCTGACGCCGGGCGCCCCGGAGAAGGTCCGGAGGATCGCCTGCCGTTTTTCAAAGCCGCTCTATCCGGGGGAGCCCATCCGCACCCGGATATGGCAGACCGGTCCGGGAATGGCCTTCTGGCAGACCGTCGATGCGGCAGGTGCGCCGATCATCAGCAGGGGCGTGTTCGAGTATACCGCCTGAGGCCGCATCCGCTTCACCGCCACGAACAAAGGCCCGGGTGCAGAGCGCACCAGGGCCTCGACGGCATTTCCGGATGCTGCCTTCGCCGGATGCTGCCTTAGAAGGTGTAGGAGAATCCCGTGGTCAGCAGAAATGCTGAGGAGTCCTTGAATTCTCCGTCGACCACATCGTTTTCGACCGAACGTGTTTCCTTGTAGTCATAGAGGGCGCCCACAGCGAGCTGCATGTTGGGGCTGAGGGTAAACCGAGCGCCCAAAGAGTAGAGCCAGGCGTCCGAGTCGGGCAGCTCAAACCCGAGGGTGTCGTCCGGCACTGGATTTTCGTCATAGGCAAATCCCCCCATCAGGGCGACGGTTTTGTTCAGCTGGTAGGTCAGGCCGATCCGGAAGGCATTGGTGTCCTCCCAGTCTTTGGGGATCGGCTGGCCGAAGGCTGCGGCCAGCACCGGATTGGTCAGGGTCGTATCGTATTGGAAGTCGAGGGTCTCGTACTCCGACCAGAAGGTCCGGTCCCACTCGAGTTCGACGGTGAGCCGGTCGAAGGTATAGGCGCCGGCAACGGCCAGAACGGCCGGGGCGGGCACCGTCACCGACGCGCCGGTGGAGACGCTGGTATTAAAGAGGTTCGTGGAAAGGGTGGCGTCCCCGTCAAAATCGAGGTCGATGTTGGAGCGGTAGGTCACCGATATATTGGATTTCTGGTTCGGCCGGATCGAGAGCGCCAGGTTGTACCCCCATTCGGTGGTATCGCCCTCCAGGTCCCGTGATGCGGTAAGACCCGTGGGCGTCACGACGCCGCTGCTTTTGACGGTGGCGTCGTTGTAGAGAAACCGGATGCCGCCGGCGATGGAGATGAAGTCATTGAACCGGTAGGCCGCCGTGGGGTTGAATTCGATCACCTTGAGTTCGAATTCCTGCGCAAAGGTCTGCGGGTAAGGGTCGTCCCAGCGCTTGGCCAGTCCATAGGGTTCGGTAATGGAGAAGCCGAACCGGAACTTATGGTACTCCGGCGATACCACAAACAGGGTGGGGAGCAGAAAATTCTCTTTATTCGAGTCGCCGTTGAAGCTGGCGGACCGATCGTCGGTGTACTCGATGGCGGTCAGATGGAGATAGGTCAGGCTGACCTCCCCCTGCCAGGCATCCGGCGACCACGCCATATTTGCCGGGTTGTAATAGGTGCTGTCCGCCCCGACCGCAGCGGCCACGTGGGCGCCCGCCTTTGCCGTCGAATCGGGCGACTGCTCCGGTATGCGGTAGCCCGAGGCGAACGCAGTGCTCGCCATGAACAGTGATGCCAGCATCAGTGTCAATACGCTTTTCATCATCTTCTCCCTCCCCCAGGTATGAGTGGTCACGGTTGTCGAACCAGCTTTGCCGCCGGATAGGGCAGCAGCACCGGCCATCCCCCTCCATGTGCCGGCTCCACTGGCGAGCGACCGTTCGATCGGCCGTTGCCCAGTGCTGCGAGGCACGAAAAAACGAGCGTTCGATTTTTATCATATCCTTTTGGATTATTGCAAGAAAATTCTCTATAACCTCCGCCACGGAAGGGCCGGCGCGAAACGCCGCCCTCTGCGCAGGAAGCCGCTGGAGAGTCGGTATCAGACGATGCGGTGGAAGGTCTTTTCCAGAAAGCGGGCCGTCCATTTGATCCAGGTCGGCCGGCCGTGGGGGCAGTTGGAGGGGTTTTCACAGGCGTCCAGCTGCGCCAGCAGGTGGCGGATTTCCTCCCCCGACAGCCGCCGGTGGGCGCGGATGGCCCCGTGACATGCCACGACCATGAGGCTCTCCTCCACGACCTTGTCAATTCCCGCCGCGACCCCGATATCCACCGCCTTTTCGAGGATTTCGATGATCATGGGGGCGGCCGGTTTTCCCAGAAGAAACCCGGGGAGGGACGTCACGGCGACGGTGCGCCCGCTGAAGGGCTCCACGTCGATGCCCACCGACGCAAACGCCGGGATGAGCGGTTCAAGGATCTCCGCCTCGCGCCAGTTCAGTTCAAAGGTCTCTGGAATCAGCAGGCGCTGGGATGCCTGGCGGACCCGGGACGCACGGAACCGGAGCTGCTCAAAATAGATCCGTTCATGGGCGGCATGCTGGTCGATGATGATCAGGTTATCGTCGGATTCGCAGAGGATATAGGTCTCCCGGAACTGCCCGATGACGGACAGGTCCCGAAACAGACGCCGCTCCCAGACGGGGGTCTGGACGGGCGCCGGCCGGGGCGCCAGGTCCGGAGCATCGTCGGCCGGACGAAAGTCGGGAGCCGGCTCAGCGACAGCGGCCGGCTTTCGCAGCGATGCGGACAACGGCGGTTCAGCCGTTTTCGGCGGCTGGGGATCCGGCGGACTCTCCGGGGCCTCCGCCGCCGTCGTCTCTATTCTCGTCGCGGCGGGAACTCCGGTAGGGGCGTCAGCTCCGGAGCGCCATCCCGACTGTCCCAGGGGCATCAGGGCCCCGGCCACCGCCGCCTCGATGGTGCGGTGGACCCGCTGCTGATCCGAAAACCGGACCTCGTTCTTGGTGGGATGGACATTGACGTCCACCCGGTCCGGCGGGACGGTCACGAAAAGGACCGCCACGGGGAACCGCCCCTTCATCAGGCGGCCGCGAAAACCCGCAACAAGGGCATGCTGAATCATCCGGTCCCGGATGCACCGCCCGTTGACATACAGATAGATGCCCCGGGAGGTGGCGCGGCTGTCATCCGGGCCGGCGATCCATCCGCTCACGGCGACGCCGCCGTTCTCCCGGGAGACCGGCTGCAGTCCGCCGCCCACCCCGCGGCCCAGGACATCCGCCACCCGGTCGGCGGGGTCGTTCGCAGCCGGCCAGGACTTCACCTCGCGCCCGTCGTGCCGAAGCGTAAAGGCGACCCGGGGCCAGCCGATGGCGGCATTGGCCACGGCCTCGCTGATATGGCTCATCTCGGTGGCAGTGCTTTTCAAAAATTTCCGCCGGGCAGGCGTGTTGAAGAAAAGGTCCCGGACGGCGACAAGGGTGCCGGGCGGAGCACCCACCTCGGTCACCCTGCCGAGGGTGCCGCCCGACATCTCGACGCGGAGGCCGATGTCGGCATCTCGCTTTCGGGTCTCCAGAACGAACCGGGAAACCGAGGCGATGCTGGGCAGGGCCTCCCCCCGGAACCCCAGGGTGCCGATGGCAAAGAGGTCTTTGTCGTCGTAGATTTTGCTGGTGGCATAGCGTTCGATGGAAAGGAGGGCGTCATCCGCAGCCATCCCGGTCCCGTTGTCCGCAACCTGGATCAGTGCGCGCCCCCCCTTTTCCACCGATATGACGATGCGGTCGCTGTCGGCGTCCAGGGCGTTCTCCACAAGCTCCTTGACCACCGACGCCGGGCGCTCGACCACCTCGCCCGCCGCGATTTTGTTGGAGAGGATCTCCGGCAGGATCTTGATCTCGGGCACGGCTACAGGTCCAGGAACGGCTTCTCCTTGACGAACCGCTCCAGAAACTCCGAATCCTTGGGCGACAGGTTAAACCGTCCGGCCGCCTCCTGGATCAGCTTGTTGATATCTCTGTCGGGGTTGAACTTGCGCTCATCGGCGATCCATTTCACCGCTCTTCTGACATCTTCCCCCTGGGGCTGAAGGCTCATTCGGGATCTCCTTGACGGTCCATGCCGTCGGGCGCATCCAGCGCCGGTTTTCTGAGATGGACATCCGTGGCCTGCTCAAAGGCATAGCCAACCCGGAGCAGGGTCTCCTCGTCAAAATGGTTCCCCATGATCTGGAGGCCGATGGGAAGCCCCCCGCCCGAGAACCCGCAGGGCACCGACAGCCCGGGAATTCCGGCCAGATTCGCCGACAGGGTGAAGATGTCCGAGAGGTACATGGTCAGCGGGTCGTCCACATTCTCCCCGATGCGAAACGCCGGCGTCGGTGCCACCGGGGAGACGATGACGTCGCAGGATTCGAATGCCTCCCGGAAGTCCTGCCCGATCAGGGTCCGCACCTGGGAGGCCTTGCCGTAGTAAGCATCATAGTATCCAGCCGACAGGGCGTAAGTCCCCAGGATGATCCGGCGCTGGACCTCGGGGCCGAAGCCCTTGGAGCGGGTGCTCCGGTACATCTCCAGGAGCCCTTCCCGGCCGGCATCCCTGAAGCCGTATTTCACCCCGTCGTAGCGGGCCAGGTTGGATGAGGCCTCGGAAGGCGCGATGAGATAATAGACCGCCACCACGTAGGGTGCGTGGGGCAGCGAGATCTCCATGCACCGGGCCCCCATCTCCTCGAGCACCCCCACGGCCTTCTGGATCACGGATTCGACCTCGGGCGAAAGCCCTGATGCGCCGTAATACTCCCGCGGCAGGCCGATGCGGAGGCCCTTGATGTCGGCCCGCAGGGCCGCGCCATAGTCGGGGACCGGCTTCGGTACGGCGGTGGAATCCCGCCGGTCGTATCCGGCAATGGCGGAGAGCATCGCCGCGCAGTCGGTCACGTCCTTGGCCAGAGGGCCGATCTGGTCGAGGGAAGAGGCAAAGGCGACCAGACCGTAGCGGGAGACACGGCCGTAGGTCGGCTTCAGCCCGACCACCCCGCAGTGGGAGGCCGGCTGCCGGATGGACCCACCCGTGTCCGACCCCAGGGCGCCCAGGCACATGTCCGCGGCCACCGCCGCTGCCGAGCCGCCGCTGGAGCCGCCGGGGATGCGGGAGAGGTCCCACGGGTTCCGGGTGACGCCGAGGGCGGAGTTCTCGTTGGACGACCCCATGGCGAACTCGTCCATATTCGCCTTGCCCACCACCACGGCCCCTTCGGCATGGAGCCGCTCGATCACCCCGGCGTCGTAGGGCGGAACGAAGTTCTCGAGAATCCTGGAGGCACAGGTGGTCCGAAGCCCCCGGGTGCAGATCAGGTCCTTCACGGCCAGGGGGATGCCGGTCAGCATGCCGCCCCCCCCCTCGCTGATGGCGCGATCCGCCGCCTCGGCCTGGGCCAGAGCGGATGTTTCGGCCACCGTGATATACGCTCCGATGCGGCTGTCCATCTCCCGGATCCGCTCCAGGACCGACCGGGTCAGGTCCACGGCGGAAATTTCCCGGCGCTTCAGCAGGTCCTGGGCCGCGTGAATCGTCAATTCGTAAAGCTTCATTTCGCCTCCCGCTGCTCCACGATCCTGGGGACGACGAAGCAGCCGTCCTCCCGCTCCGGGGCGTTGGCCAGGGCGTCGTCACGGTCGAGGCTGCCGGCGGCCTCATCCTCACGGAATGCATTATGGAGGGAAAGGGCGTGGGATGTCGGCGGGACACCCCGGGTATCCACCTGGTTGAGGGTGTCCATATAGGCCAGGATGGTGCCGATCTGTTCCGAAAATTTGGCAACGGCTTCGTCGTCCATGTCGAGACGGGCGAGCTCGGCCACGTGCAAGACCTCTTCTTTGGTGATTTTCATTGCTGCTCCATGTCAGAACCGGTGGTTGAACGCGGCAATTGTGTATGGGCTAGTAGTTGAGATTGAGGGTGCCTGTCTTCAGGATAAAGGCATCCTGGAAACGATCCATGTCCCGGATTTTCGTCAGCACGCCCCCCGCATCTCCGGCGTCCTTGAACGGGCCGATCCGAACCCGGTAGCGCAGGCCGTAGCCCGGCACGTGATCCTCGGTCCGATAGGCGCCGGCATATCCCCGCTGCTGGAGCAGGGCCACCATCCGGTCTGCATCGTCTGCCTTGACAAACGACGCCACCTGGATGGCATACCGGCCCGATCGGCTCCGCGGAACCGGGGGGGCGGGTGCGGTGGAACTGCTGGCGGTCCGGTTCGACGTCGACGGGGGCACGACGTGGTGCTGCGCCATCTCCCCTCCGCTCGGTTTCGTAGAGCGGGGCCGCTTGATCTCCGTGGGCGCCGTTGGAGGTTCGTCTATCGGCGACAGGGATCTTTCCGGACTCGGCAGCTCGACGTAAAAGTCGAGGTCCATGTCGTAGAGGGCTTTGGCCTCGGCCTTGAGGCGCGCCTTCTCTTTCTGGATCTCCGCCTCACGAAGCTCGGCCAGCTCCCTTTCTATTTGCATGGGATCGAAATCCACCGGCGTTGCATACCGCCCCACAACGATCCCCAGAGCGAACATCCACGCTGCGACGAACAGGAGGAACCCCCATCGAAAGATCGGCCCCTTGATGCTCCGCTCCTTGGGCGGGGTGTACTCCCGAGCCGTTTTACGGGCCTGGGGCCTGGATTTCAATCCTTTTTTCTTCATGTTTCCTGTGGTTTCACATCCGCTCCGGCGACGAGACGCCCAGCAGCGTCAAGCCGTTCCGGATGATCTTCTTGACCCCCATGACAAGGCGCAGGCGGCCTCCGGTCACATCGGCATCGTCGGTCAGAACGCGATGCCGGTTGTAGTAGGCATGAAAAGCGGCAGCGAGATCCATGAGATAATAGGTGATGCGATGGGGCTCCATCAGCCGGCAGCTTGACGCCACCACCTCGGGGTAGCGCTCCATGAGCTTGAGAAGCCCGATCTCTTCGGGCGCCGTCAAAGCGGCGTTCAGCGAGCGTCCCTGCGCCGGGTCCAGCCGGCCCGCGTCGATTCCCGCCGCCTCGCCCTTGGCGAGGATGCTCGATATCCTGGCGTGGACATACTGGACATAGTAGACCGGATTATCGTTGCTTTTTTTCTTGGCCAGTTCAAGATCAAAATCAAGTTTGCTCTCGTAGTGTCGGGTCAGGAAGATGAACCGCGCGGCATCCGCGCCCACCTCGTCGACCACGTCCTTGAGCGTCTCGAACTGTCCGGCACGGCTCGACATGGCGACCGGTTCGCCGCCCCGAAGCAGGTTGACCAGCTGGACGAGGATGACGTCGAACTGCTCCCGCCGCATCCCCGACGCCTCGATGGCCGCGGTCATCCGGGGGATATAGCCGTGGTGGTCCGCACCCCAGACATCGATGACGCGGGCCATTCCCCGTTCATACTTGTTCTGGTGGTAGGCGATGTCCGAAGCGAAATAGGTGGTGAGGCCGTTGGCGCGGACCACGACCCGGTCCTTCTCGTCGCCGTAGGCCGAGGTCCGGAACCAGAGGGCGCCGTCCTGTTCATAGATCAGGCCCCTGTCCCGGAAATCCCCGATCGTCCTCTCGACATGGCCGGCGTCGTAGAGGGTCTGTTCGCTGAACCACCGGTCGAAGCGGACCCCGAACGCCTCGAGGTCCCCGCGGATGCCTTCCAGGATACTCCGGGCTGCAAACCGCGCGCAGTAGTCGACGGCTGCGGCTTCATCCGTTTCATTGAGGGCCGCTTTCTTGTCCGCCAGGATCTGCCGCGCCAGGTCGATGATGTACTCTCCCTGGTAGTAGTCCCCGGGAAAATCGACCGCTTCCCCGCAGAGCGCCTTGTATCGAAGGAAGACAGAGCGGCCGAGGGTCTGGATCTGGCGGCCCGAATCGTTGATGTAATACTCCCGCTCGACATCATATCCGCAGAAGGCGAGAATGCTGGCGACGCTGTCGCCAACCGCCGCGCCCCTCCCGTGCCCCACATGGAGCGGACCCGTGGGATTGGCGCTGACAAATTCCACCTGCACTTTCCGCCCCTTCCCGATGTCGACGGCGCCGTAGCGTTCGTCGGCGGCGTGGACGGCATCGAGCACCCCATGCCAAGCTTCCGGGCGGACAAAAAAATTGATGAACCCCGGACCGGCGATCTCGGTTTTCAAGAGGATGCCGTCGGCATCCGACAGATGGGCAACAATCGCCTCGGCGATCTTGCGGGGCGCCATCTTCTGCGTTGCAGCCATGACCATGGCCATATTGGTGGAAAAATCCCCGTGGTCGGTAATCTTGGGCGTTTCAGCCGCCACCGGGGGAAAGTCATCCGACGGCAGAACGCCCGCTTCATGGGCCCTTTCAGCCGCCCGGAGGACCAACGTACGTATGGTTTCTTTCATCATGAGGTTATTCTGCTCAACTTTCCACGAAATCGCGTTTCAGGCTTCCATCGATCATGGTCCCAGGCGTCGGCCGGCCGAATTCTCCGTCTGGAAGTCTGCATCCTATTTTCCACAGGTAGCCCTGTTTCATAGAGAGTTTTGGTGTTCAAGTCAAGAAAGTGTCGGGTTCGATCCCCCCATCCATAAAAAAAGCCGGCCCCACGTCGGGGGGCCGACCTTTACCGGCATGCCGGAAAACAGTGCGTTATGTTGATCAGATCGCCTCTTTGCCTTTTTCACCGGTGCGGACCCGGACCGCCTTCTCGACGGAAAGGACGAATATTTTTCCGTCGCCAAGCTTGCCGGTGTAGGCGGCCTCCTGAATTTTTTCCACGACCTTATCCACCCAGGCGGCTTCCACGACGATCTCGATCTTGATCTTCGGGATAAAATCGACCACATATTCGGCCCCCCGATAGATCTCCTTGTGTCCTTTCTGGCGGCCGTAGCCCTTGACCTCCGATATCGTCATGCCCTGAATGCCGATCTCATTCAGCGCCTCCTTGACGTCATCCAGCTTAAAGGGTTTAATGATCGCCTCAATCTTTTTCATGCTCGTTCCTCCTTCAGTTGTATTTAAAACTCTATCTCAAAACCGCGTTCACCATGAATGGCACCGTCAAGGCCTTTGATCTCATCGTCTTCGTCTACACGGAGCCCGCCGGTGATCACCCGGGTTACCAGCACGACGAGAAAGGTGGCCAGCGCCGAATAGAGTATCGTCGCGATAATGGAGACGAACTGGGTCCAGGCCTGGCCCGGGTTGCCGTAGAGCAGACCCGCCGCTCCCTCGGTGATGGACGGATTCGCGAAGATGCCCGTGGCCAAGGCCCCCCAGATACCGCACATGCCGTGGACCCCGAAGGCATCCAGGGAGTCGTCGTATCCCAGGCGGTGCTTGAGGACGGCAACGCTGTAAAAGCCAAAGACGCCGGCGACCAGGCCGATCACCAGGGCGGCCTTCATGTCAACAAAGCCGGCGGCGGGCGTGATGGAAACCAGTCCGGCCACCACACCGGAAGCGATGCCCAGCAGCGTCGGACGCTTGTTTACATACCACTCCGCCGCCATCCACGCAAGCGCGCCCATGGCCGCGGAAGTATTGGTCACCAGAAACGCCGATGCAGCCACACCGTCGGCGGCCAGCTCGCTGCCCGCGTTGAAGCCGAACCAGCCGAACCAGAGCATGGCGGCGCCCAGCGCCGTCAGGGTAATGCTCGACGGAAACATGGCCTCCTTGCCGTAGCCGATCCGCTTTCCCACCATGAACGAGAGAACCAGGCCCGCAACCCCGGCGTTGATGTGAACGACATTCCCCCCGGCAAAGTCAAGGGCCCCCATGCCGTGCATCCATCCGCCGCCCCAGACCCAGTGGCAGACCGGGCTGTATACGAACGTCAGCCAGAGGATGGTGAAAACGATCCACGATGAAAATTTCATGCGGTCGACGATGGATCCCAGCACCAGGGCTACGGTGATGGCCGCAAAGGTCATCTGGAAGACCACAAAAACGTAGGTAGGGATGGTGCCGGAAAGGCTGTTCACGGTAATGCCGCTCAGGAACAGATGATCCAGGCCGCCAATAAAATTTCCGATGTCGGGCCCGAAGGCCAGCGTATATCCCCACAGGACCCAGATGATGCTGCCCAGACAATAGGATATAAAGGTCATGGCAAAGGTGTTGAGCAGGTTTTTATAGCGGGACATCCCGCCGTAGAACAGCGCCAGACCGGCCGGTGTCATCATCATGACAAGGGCCGTCGAGACGATGATCCAGGCCGTATCGCCGCTGTTGAGGGCATCTTCGGCAAAGGCCGTCGAAAAGGGCAGCAGGGTCAGAATCACGGTGGCGATGATACTTTTACATTTCATGTGTCATTCTCCTCCCAGTTTCCATGTGTTTCTCAACTTTCGAGTTTCGTAGGCCGGCGTTCTCCGGGCCCGGAGAACACCTCATATCCATCGCATGTACGAATCTCGGAAGTTGAAATGTTTCTCCCGTTGGGATCGTATCCCCAAAAGGATCGATGGTGTACCCGGGGAAGATCCCCATCTCCCCCGGCAGATCAAACCGTTATGTCCCGCAGCTGCATGCGGCCGATGCCCCCGAGCACTCCCAGCACGGGGACGATTCGTCCTGAGCGGGGGGGAGCGCTTCTCCAATCCTGGACCGGACCCGTTCGATCTCCTCGGCCGATTCGATCTTGCGACCGTCGAAGTCCCGGACATAAAAGACATCGACCACCTGATCCGCCCGCGTGGCGATCTGGGCGCTCCAGATGTCGAGACCGCATTCGAACAGTGCATGGGTCAGCCGGTAGAGCAGGCCTGGCGTGTCCCGGGTATGGACC
The DNA here is from genome assembly GCA_913060435.1 of uncultured Desulfococcus sp. Classification (GTDB taxonomy): domain Bacteria; phylum Desulfobacterota; class Desulfobacteria; order Desulfobacterales; family Desulfococcaceae; genus Desulfococcus. The sequence continues at coordinate 5,049 of CAJXSB010000039.1, read as the reverse complement.
TCGATGATGGTAAAGAAGCCGGACCCGGTATTGTCGACCAGAATCCGGTCCGGTACGGCCATGGCGCCTCCGGGCGGGCCGGCGGGCGCCGGACTCTCGCCAAGGGCCTGCCGGATGTCGAGCTTCCCCTGGATGACCGCGGAGAGCTCCTGGGCCGCCCGGGCCCAGCGCTCCTCTTCGAAGATCGGGTCCGGCGGCGGCGTCACCGTAAAAATGCAGAGCACGATGTTGTTCCGCCAGGTATGGATCTGGGCATCGAGGACATCGATCCGGTTCAAGGTGAAGACGCCGGCGATATCGGCAAAGAATCCAGGCTGATCTCCTCCGAGCACCACCACCTTCCGGGTGTCCGATTCGGTCTTTTTATCGATCTTCCAGACAAACGGCTTGTCCCCCAGACGGCGGAACAGATCGATATGGTCCTGGATCTCCGGCGCCGGCGTGCTCAGAAGATAGCGTTGGGACATGACGCCGAAAAGGGAGGCCGCCTCCGACGGATCCCGGGAGTCCGGCAGTGCTGCCAGGACATCCCGGGTCTTCTCCTGAACGCTCTCCATGGCGCTCGATCGGAGCGGCTCGACCTCTGTCAGGTGTTCAAGGACCTTCAGAAACAGGCTTCGCAGCAGGGTGGCATTCCACTCGCTCCAGGCCTTCGGCCCGGTGGCCCGGAGATCGGCGACGCTGAGCAGATAGAGCATTTTCAGCCGTTCGGCATCGCCGACCTGCCGCGCCATGATAAGAACCGTCTCTTCATTGTCGATGTCCCGACGCGTGGCGGTATGGAGAAACACCTGATGGCTGCGGACCAGAAAGGCCACGGTCTCAACCGCCTCGCGGGCGTATCCCAGCCGTTCCAGCACAGACCGGGAGATAGCCTCCCCCGCCTCGGCGTGGTTCCGCTCCGGAATGCCCTTGCCGATGTCGTGGAGGAGCGCAGCCCACGCCAGCAGGCGCCGGTCCGAGATTTCCGTGAACAGGGTCCGGCAGAGGTCCCTCGCAGCCGAAGCGCCGGAGGCGGGCCCTTCCCCACCGCCGTCGTCGCCGATGAATCGGCTGACCTCGGCGACCGTTTTCAGGAGATGGCGGTCGACCGGATAGATGTGATAGGTGTCGTATTCGATCCGGTTCAGCACATCCGCCAGCTCCGGAACGAACTGCAGCAGCACGCCGGTGGTGTGCATCTCGCCGAGAACGTCGTATCCCCCGGACGACGGCTGAAGCAGCACCGCTTCCAGGGCGCGGACGGCGCGTCGCGAACGGACGACATCGCCGGCAATCCGGTGGCGGAACTCCCGCACCAGCCTTGCCGCCTCCTGGGCGATCGGAAGCCCGAGCCCGGCGCTCTCTTCGAAGATCCGGACGAGAATATCGGGTGCATCGAGGATGGCCCGGACCGATGTGAAGGCGAGGGTCTGCCTCCGGACCTCCAGGCCGCCGACCCGGCTGCCGGCGGCCGTTCGCTTGAAGCGGAACCGCCGCCGGGTGCGGGCCGCCGACTGGAAAAACCGGAGATGCGTCTGCTTGATCACATCCATCTGGCCGTGAAGCGCCCCCATGAACCGCTCGACGGCGTGCTGCCTCAGATCCTGCCGATAGCCGAACCGCTCTGCCAGGGCCACCTGGTTCTCGAAATGGAGCTGGTCGTATTTTCGGCCGGCGAGGATGTGGAGTCCGCTCCGCACGTTCCAGACGAAATCCAGGGCCTGCTCGAGGTCCTGGAATTCTTCGTGGGAGAGATGGCCGTGATATTCGAGGTCGCGTGGATTTTCCAGATCGAAGCGGACCCGGGCGAGCCAGAGCATGGCGTGGTAGTCCCGCAGCCCGCCCCGCCCCTCCTTGAGATTCGGCTCCAGAAGATAGGCGGATTCCCCGAAAAGGCGGTGGCGATCGCGGGTCGACGCCGTCATCCAATCAATGATTTTGCTCTTGCGCCGAAAGACGATCTTCTCCCGAACCTTGTTCACCATCTCCGAGTAGAGCGGGGACATCCCGCAGACGAATCGGGCGTCCAGGAGGGACATGAGCACCTCGAAATCCTTGGATGCCAGGCTGATGCATTCCTTGAGCGAACGGGTGGCATGCCCGATATCCAGCCCGATGTCCCAGAGTGGATAGATGATTTCACGGATGAGTGCTTCGGCTTTCTGGGGAAGCGCCTTCTTGAACAGGAAGAGAATGTCGACATCGGAGTGGACGCACTGCTCCTGCCGTCCATACCCGCCGAGCGCGATAATGGCATAGGGGTTTTTTTCGATGCCCATGTGGGGGCCGATCATGCTGTTTTCAAAGCTCCTGCGAAAATAATCGTCGAGGAGCTGCGTATAGTCCTCCATGAAATCCGGCGAAGCCTCGCGAAAAAAATCGGAGACCATCTGCCGCTGTTTTTCCTGAAGCGCCCTGGAGGCATCGACATATTGGTTTTTTGATGTGGACTCGGACATTGCTTTCCTTCAATGCTGAACGATCTGCCCCCCCTCCCCGGTGGGAAGGGCCTCACGCCGGCTTGCACGCCTTTGTTCGAGGGGAGTGCCGTAGCGAATTTTTCCATTGAATCGTTGATGCAACAATCAAAAGCAACTGTCGTGCCACACAAAAAATATACCAAAAACGCATTGAAATCATATCATAAAACAAGAAAAAAACGCCTGTTGAACCCAAACACCTGGATGACATATTTGTTTTATTTATTTTTTACAAATAACATTTTTGTCTTAACCTCGCCCCCCCCGTAACCGCAAAGCGCCAATCCGATAACAAGGGCCTTGAAAAAATGTTTTCATTGACTTTTGAGCAAATTTTAACAATGGAACAGCAGATTGCTCCGTCTACCAGCCACGAACCACAAGCGGATAGGATGAGCAGAAAATATAAGGAGAGCGCAACTTTCGAGTTCCGTTCACGCGATGGACGGAGAACACCGTCTGATGAAACTCGGAAGCGGAGAAGGGGAAAATGTCATCGACATCCATGCCGGTCCTGCTGCATATTCATATGAGATGGAGGGGCCTTCATTCAAGGAGAAACGAACGATGTACCGAGTCATGATCCGGGACAACATGTCCCCCGTTGCAAAAGAGATACTCGAAGCGACCGGAAAGATTGCGGTGGTGGTCGACAACGACAAGGCGACCTCTGATCCGGAAACACTCGCCAAGATCATCGGCGAATTCGATGGGCTTGCCGTCCGCAGCGGCACCCGGGTGACCGAAGGCCTCCTGTCGCATGCCGACAGACTCAAGGTGATCGGCCGGGCCGGCATCGGCGTCGACAACATCGACCAGCAGGCCGCCACCAAAAAGGGCATCGTTGTCATGAACGCGCCGGGCGGCAACACGGTGACGACGGCAGAGCACGCGATCTCCATGATGTTCGCCCTCGCCCGCAACATCCCCCAGGCCACCGCCTCCCTCCGCGAGGGGAGATGGGAGAAGAAGCAGTTGATCGGCGTGGAGATCACCGGCAAGACCCTGGGGATCGTGGGGCTGGGGCATATCGGAAGGGTTGTGGCGGAACGGGCCATCGGGCTTCGGATGAAGGTCATCGCCGCCGACCCCTTCGTCAGCCAGGAGGCGGCCGCCAAGATGGGGGTCCGGCTGGTCGACTTCGACGAACTGCTGGCCCAGTCCGACTTCGTCACCCTCCACGTCCCCCGGCTCAAGGAGACGGAAAACCTGATCAATGCCGACACCCTGGCCCGAATGAAGCCGGGAGCCCGCCTCATCAACTGTTCCCGTGGGGAGGTGGTCAACCTGGACGACCTTCATGCCGCCGTCTCCGGCGGGCATCTGGCCGGCGCCGCCCTGGATGTCTTCCCGAAGGAGCCCCCTGATCCGTCACTGGCCGTCCTCGCCCATCCCAACATCATCTTCACGCCCCATCTCGGGGCCAGCACCGGCGAGGCCCAGGTCAACGTGGCCCGGATGATCGCCGAACAGATGGCGGCCTACCTCCTGGACGGAGTCATCACCAATGCGGTCAACTTCCCGTCGGTCTCCATGGAGGAGATGGCCCAGCTCCGGCCCCACCTGAGCCTGGCCGAGAAAATGGGCTCCCTCATCGGTCAACTGGTCGGCGCAGTCCACGACGTCACCATCACCTACAGCGGGGAGATCTCCAAGCTTTCCACCCGGCCGGTAACCCATGCCCTCCTCAAAGGCCTCCTGGGCGCCTACACCGACAGCCCCATCAACTATGTCAACGCCCGGGCCATCGCCCTGGACAAGGGCATGCGGGTCAGGGAGACCACCGACCAGTCGCCCGAGGATTTTTCCAGCCTCATCAAACTCAAGATCGAACACGCCGAGGGATCGCTCGATGAAGTCTGGGGCACCATCTACGAGAAGAAATACCCCCGGCTCATCCGTATGGGCAAGGTCTATCTCGACGCTATCCCCGAGGGCTCGATGATCGTCATCCAGAACATCGACAAGCCCGGCGTCATCGGCCATGTGGGAACCACCCTGGGCCGCCATAACGTCAACATCGGCCGCTTCCAGCTGGGTCGGCGGGACGACCGGGCCGTGTGTCTGGTCAACATCGACTCTCCGGCCAGCGAGGAGGCACTGACGGAGATCAAGTCCCTGCCGGTGATCCTTTCGGTCAAACAGGTACACCTCGGCTGAGCCTCGTGGAGAAAGCGCCCTCCGGCTCCGTGCCAACGCAGGGGGCCGGTGCCGTTCCACTGAAAAGCAGCTCAGACGACAGGCAAAAAGGAGCAAACGCCATGTTCAACAAGCGCATCAAGAACCTTCTTGTCGCCGGCATTGTCGGGTACGGCTTCTATTTCATGCTCACCCACCATTTCATCTACGTTGACAGCAGCATCGCCATTCTTCCAAAGTCGGAGCCCACCCTGACCAACACCCTTTTCAGCACCGGGGACCGAAAGGAGGTCCTCTACAAGGGCATCGACAGCATCATCGCCAATGAAGACCTCCGCGATGCGGGCATCGGGGAACTGATGGTGGAAAAGGAGCTGATCTCGGAGGAGGAGCTGCAGGCTGCGGAACTAAAGGTCGACGCCGAGGGTTGAGTCGCCCCCGGAACGGC
>CAJXSB010000038.1 GCA_913060435.1 uncultured Desulfococcus sp. | reverse complement strand
TCCGTATAGATGATGACCTGGACATCCGAAAGGTCGGGAATGGCGTCCAGGGGCGTGTTCAGCATGGCCGTCACCCCGCCCGCGATCACAAAAAGCGTCGCCAGGACCACCATGAACTTGTTTTTCACCGACCACTCGATAATCTTCTCGATCATTCCGGACACCCCTCTTTGCGCTCACGGTCCATTTCCGCTCGAAGGTTCACCACTGTCGGAAGAAGTGTCATTCCATATCCTCGAAAAAGGCATCATCCGTTTCGGACGTGGTTTCCATCTCCTCGAAAAAATCCGTATCTTTCTTCTGATCCGCCTCCGATGCCGCGGATGGCGCTTCGCGCGCCATCATCTTCTGGACGGCCTCCTTCAGCTTCGACTCTGAATCGAGCATGAACTGGCCGGATGTCACCACGGTTTCGTTCGCGGCAAGCCCTGTTAAAACCTGGACCCTGCCGCCGTCCAGACTCATGCCCAAAACCGTCTCTCTCGGGACGAAGCGGCCGTCTCCCTTGGCCACGAACACGACGTTTCGTTTTCCGGAGCGGATCACCGATTCGGCGGGGATGATCAATCCTTCCCCTTTCCCGGTGGTCTCGATGCGGACATCGGCGTACATATCGGGCTTCAGGTCCAGATCCGGGTTGGGGAACCCGAGCCGGATGACGACATCCCGGGTTTTTCGCTGGAGATAGGGATAGACGTAGGCCACCTTCCCCCGGTAGGTTTTCCCGGGCCGGTAGGGCAGCGTCATCACCGCTTCCTGACCTTCGGCCACCCACCCCAGCTCGTATTCGAAGATGTGGGCCTCCACCCATACCCGGGAGAGGTCGGCGACGGTATAGACCGTGGTGCCCGCCTTGACGAATCCACCCTCGACAGCATTCTTGTGCGTCACCACCCCTTTGAAGGGGGAGCGGACCATAACGAACTTTTTCACATCGCCCGCGGCTTCAATGGCCTGGATCTCGCTCTCGGCCACATCAAAATAGCGAAGGCGCCGGCGGGCCGACGCCAGGAGCTCGCGGCCACCGCCGCCCATCCGCTGCGCATTGCGGAAGGCTGTCAGGTATTCCTCCTGGGCCGCCAGGAGCTGGGGGGAATAGATCTCGAACAGCGGCTGCCCCGCTGCGACCATTTCGCCGGTAAAATCGACGTAAAGAGGTCCGAACCACCCGTCGACCTTGGGCGCCACCTGGGCGGTTCGGGTCTCGTCATAGGTGATGTGACCATAGGTCCGGATCGTATGGACCAGCGGCCCCTTCTCCACCCGTGCCGTTCGAATGCCCATGTTCTGCTCGACCACCGGGTCGATCTTGATCTCGACGCCGCCCACGAGTTCATCTTCGTAGACCGGTACGAGATCCATCCCCATCTTGCTCTTGCCCGGGGCGTCGTAGATCTCCATCGGGTCCATGGGGGCGCGCCAGTAGGCGATGGTCCGCTCGCCCGAAGCAGCGGCGGCAGGAGGCGCATCGCTTTTCTTGGGAACCAAGTCCATGCCGCAGATGGGGCACTGCCCCGGCTCCTGGGTGATGATCCAGGGATGCATGCCGCAGGTCCAGAGCTGGGTCTCTTCCGAGGCTCCGCCGCCCGAAGCCCCCTCCACCATCACCCGATGTGGTGCATGGTATCCGAACAGCCACAGTCCCATCCATGCGAGGGCGGCGGCAACGACGGCTGTAAGCATCACCGCCGTCCAGAGCACTTTTCGGGATACGCCTCGTTCACCATTTGAAACGGTTTTTTCTTTTTCCATCATTTTGGATTCCTTATCCCCTCAGGCATCCAGGGCACGTTTGAAGCCCATTTATTTTCACATGGCCGCCGGAATCTCCTCTCTTTCCGGCAACGAGCACATATCGATGGGGACCGCATTACAGGGAGGCACCCACCGCCTGCGCCAGTTCGGCCCGGGCCACCCCGACATCGGAAACCTTGCGCGCCAGGGCCAGGCCGACCGTGAGCCAGTTGGTGTAGGAGCCGATGACGTCCGCAAACGAAACCGTGCCCGACTCGTATCCCCGGGTGGAAACATCCAGGGCGGACTTCGAAAGATCCACCACCGTCTCCCGGTACAACGCCTCCTCCCGGATGGCCCGGTCCAATGCAAACCATGCGTTTCGGACCCGGCTGTCCGTCGCCGCCGCCGCTTCCCGGAGATCCGCCCGGAGCGCCGCAAGGGACCGCCGCGTTCCCGCAAGCCAGGCATCGTTGGTGCCGAACCACGGTGACTTCGGCAAGCCCGCGCCAACGGCCGCCGTCGTGCGGTCGGAAAAGGTCGGCTTCACGGCCGCCGATCCCACCTGGAGAACCGCCTCGTCGTCATAATCGGAGAGGCCGAGGGAGTACGGCGGCAGGATCATGGTTTCGGCCAGTTCCAGCATTCGCACCATCTTTCCGACCCTGGCCCGCAGACGCCGGAGTTCCTGGCGCCTTTCCCGGGCCAGGGGGTAAAGACGGTCCAGGGCCGGCAGGTTCCGGTTTGGAGCCTGGTCCGCGGGAGGTCCGATGATGGTTTCCGGGGGCAGGTCGAGAATATCCAGCAGCTTCGATTCCAGGTTGCGGGTGCGCTCCGTGAGGGTGACGAGGTCCTCCTCCAGGATGCGGCTTTCGATGGTCACCTTGATGACATCCTGAAAGCTGGTATTTCCGGCCTTGTACCGGGTCTGCGCCACCGACTCCAGGCGCTGAAAGAGCGCCAGGGTTTCGGACGTGATGTTCCGGGCTTTCCGGACATAGAGAAGGTTCCAGTAGGTCTTTCGGACGCGGCTCAAGGCATCCCGGCGAGTGGTTTCCAGGGATTCGGCAGCAGCCGTTACCGATTGCCGCACCACCTCGCCCTTCAGGGCCGTGACCCCGGGGAACGGAAATTTCATCCGCACGGAATCCTTTCCCTTCATAGGGCCGACGCCGGTCATGAGCCCTTCGGTGAAGGCGGTGTACTGCTCGAGGACGGCATCCAAATCCGCCACCTGGCTGAAGGCCGTCCGTTCCGCCGCCACCCGGCGTCTCGCCGCGTCTATTCCAGGGTTTCGGACCAGGGTCAGGATCTCCAGGGTTTCCAGGGTATACCCATCCCTCAACGTTTCGGCGGCCCCGGCATCGCTTACGGCAGCGGCCGAAAGCTTCCGGAAGCGATCCGGTTCGGGCCGGTAGAAAGGGGGTACGGCGCCGGCCGTGCTGGGCGCATGCCGCCATTCTTCTCGCATTTCAGCGGCGGGCATACGGCCTTGATGCCCGGCCGGATACCGCTTTGCCGGGTCGGGCTCGGAAAACTTCGCCGCATCGGAAAGCGATTTGAAATAGGGCGGCGGCCGGTAGGCATCCACTTCAGATGCCATTTTGGAATAGCCCCCGGCGCAACCTCCGACCATGAACAGCAGCATTAAAAGGACCGTCCCGAAAATCGTCTTCATGGTTTCACCTCCCCTGCCGTCTCCGCTTCGCGCTGGGTCAGGTTCAGGCCCGCAAGCTGCTCGAGCCCGGCCAAAGCCCTGCCGTAGTCCGCACGGGCACGGGCCACGGAGAGCTGGAAATTGTAGGCCGTGGCCTGGATCTCCACGACATCGGAAAAACTGCCCTCCCCTTCACGGAACCACGTTTCCGCTGTTTCCATGGACGCCAGTGCCTGGGGGATCATCTCCTTCCCGTAAAGGGTCATCAGCCGTTCCGCATTTCGGAGCTTGAAAAAAAGCGTGCGGATCTGGGTCCGGCTCTGGTTGACCCGCTCGACCCGGACGGCTCGGGCTCTTTCGGCCTCCGCACGCGCCTGCCGGGTCCGGCTGGCGTTTTTGCCGAACCAGAGGGGGACGCTGACCCCGAACTGAATGCCCAGGGCATCGTCGCCGGCATCCGGCGGGGGGTTCGCCACGTCGGGCTGGCCGATGGACGCGTAGAAGAAGCCGATGTTGAAATCCGGGAGGTTCTGGTAGCGCGAAAGCGCGATCTGCTGTCCGGCCCGCTCCACCTGGGCGTCCGCGATCCGGATCTCTTCCTGGTGTGCTTCGGCAAGGGCGTAGATCTCCTCCAGGCTGTAGACCACCGGCCGGGCGGCTGCCGGCGCCAGTTCACCGATGGCGGCCTCGGGCGGCCGGTTCAGGAGCCCGTTCAACCGCGTCCGCTCGGTCTGTTCCAGCTCTTCGAGGAGCAGCATGTCGTAGCGCAGCTGACCGGTCTGGGACTGGGCCTTCGCCACATCCAGGAAGGCCGCCCGATCCTCGGCATAGGCGGTTTCGCTGATTTTTCGGAGCTCGTCCAGCAGCCCGGCATTCTTTCCGGCAATGGACCTGGCCTGCTGGATGTAGAGGAGCTCGTGATAGGATTCCTGAATCGCCACCGACACGTCCCGGACCGCCCTGTCGAGATCCAGCCGCGCGATCCGGACCTCCTGGGCCGCGACGTCGCCCTCCTTGGAAAGCCGGCCGGGAAAAGGGAACTTCTGGGAGATCGTGGCGCTCCAGTCCTGCGGCCCCAGCCGGGTCTCGATGGGCTGGGGAAAGTAGGTGACCATCAGCTGGGGGTCCGGCAGGCCCGTGCGGATCTGGTACTTTTCCGCCGCAGCCCGCCAAGCCTCCCGGGCCGCCCGGATGACGGGGTTCCGATCATAGGCGTACGCAACCAGATCCGGCAGGCGCGCCTTCTCTTCCAGATCGATCTCATCGAACGCCGCCATCGCCGAGGGTGCAGAAGGCGTATCCGCGGCCGCAAGTCCTTCGGCAAAGGACCACAGCCCGAGAATTCCGAGAAAAAGTCCAAAAAAAACGCTCCTTTTGATCGTTCTCATGCATATCCCCCTGTACGCTTCAAACCCCCACCGATTGAGACAGGAAGGCAGCAATTTCGGTGCCACCTTCAACGTTTTCGACGCTTCGGAAACTTCAGGCCCCCCGCGGCCGGCGATTGCCCCCTCCCGGACCGGAAGACTGCGCAAATTATGCGCATCAACTGCGCAGATTTTTCATACCTCCGGTCGCCTTGATCAACACCATGGTAACGTCGTCCTTCTGGCGGGCGGCGCCGCGAAACCGTGAGAGGCCGTCGATCATCTCCTGAAGAATCGCAGCTGCCGGGCGCTCGTGGCATTGACGGAGAATCTGCCGCACCCGTGCCTTGCCGAACATCTCCCCGGCAGGATTCTCGGTCTCCCAGATGCCGTCCCCCTTCAGGGTTTCATTCCGGACGAGCCCACCACATCTCCCATAAGGCCCTGAAAAAGACCACCAGGAAGACCCCGCCGAACATGCCCCCGCCGGGCAAGTGGAGCCAGAAAAAATGGGGGGATATAAACGCCTTCAGCCAGACGGCGGCAATGTCGATGACAACGCCTGCAAAGGGGAGCGCAATCAGCCAGGCCCGGGTCTCCGGATCCAGATGGAGGAGCAGGGTGACGCCACCGAGGAGAATGAAGATCATGTTCATGCCGAATAGATGAATGTGGCTCCATTTCAATGTCCATACGAATTGCGGGTCTTTGTAGAATTCCTTCGGTTCGGCCGCCTCCTTGACCGTGAGGTCCGCGAAGAGATCCCCTCGCTCGGGCGGCCCTGCGCTGTCCAGGCCTTCAGAGGCCTCGACGCCGTGCCCGCCTCGGGCTTCCGCGAAAAAGGTGGGGATGATGTCATGGATGATGATCTGGCCGACGGCGCCGACCATTCCAAGCGCAAGGGTCAGCAGGACCGATGTTACCAGCACTTTCGCCGGCAGCGGGAGCCCGGCAAGACGCAGATTTTCACCCCGAGGCGTCGGCGGTGACTGAGGTGTCCCTTTTCCGTTCATCGCCCCTCCTATTGCCCCGTAAAGTTTGAACCGGCATATTCCCCGCCTTCGCTGAAGAAGAAATAGACCGCGGACGGATCGCCCGTGACGCGGTGGAACGAGACGACCGTCTCCTTTTTCCCCGCCCGCTCCACAACCGAAATTTCTGCCTTGACCAGCTGAACCTCCCAGCCGTCGTCGAGTTTGCCTTCGGCGATGAGGGTATCGTAGAGGCGGGTGGCCTTCTGGAGGGCCTCGAGAGGGGTGAACGCATCTGCAGCATGGGTTTTCCCGCCGTGGGCCCAGGCAGCCGCCGGCCCTATAAACGGTATCGCCGCCATGAGCAGGGCCGCCGCCACGAGGCCCTTGAAGACGCCGCCAGCTGAAATCTCAAAAGATGTCATTGCTATCATAATGAATGCTCCTTTCCGGCCCGCGCACCCGTGCCCGAAGGTCCGGACGGGCAGCCTGTTGAAATGCAGAGCAAGATCTATACCCAGCCGACTCAACTGCGCCGGCCGGACAAGGAGCGGCGCTGAATGGCCGGTATGCGGGGTGGGCCGCCCTTAAGCCAGCCGCTCGGTTCATGAATCCTCAATGCTTTTCTGACGGGCGATCCGGCATCGTCGGATGAACCGCGCAAATATTTCGCACCATCATCCGGAGGGGGTATGCTGCTGCAGCAGGTTGCCCACGTTCCTCTGGTTGCACCCTGCTCACGGCGGTAGACTGTATGTACTGTCGGCTGCGGCGCTGGGTTTGCGTTTGCGCCCCGGCGGCATTATGTTGAAAATGGCATCTTTTTTGCTGTTTCGGCTGGATATCCGCACGAAGCGGCCGAACCGGAAAGGAGGTGCACGGCAACCGCTTAGGTTCGTGACCAATACAGTAATCACTTATGACACTCATTTCAAAGTGAACAGAGGAGAAAGCAAATCCCATGAAAACGTTGATTCGGCTCTCCCCCATCTATTAGCCACGGCCGTCGCCTCCGCCCATGCGTATCCTTCAGCGCCAAAAACTCTACCTGCCGGCGCTCTCCATTGTTGCGGTGGTGCTGCTGCTGCTGGTCTTCATCGGCATCTCCACCTACCGCAACCTGAACGTCAACCGGAAGAATGCCATGGACTTCGTCCGGCACCAGGGCCTCGCCATGCTCCAGGTGATCGAGGCCGGGGTGCGTGCGGGCATGCTCTCCCCCCGGTGGGAGGCGGATGCTATCGGCCGGCTGCTCGAAGAGACCGGCAAGAGTCCCGATATCGCCTATATCTATCTGGCCGACAGCGGGGGGCGGTATGTCCACCACTCGGATCCCGCGCTCAACGGCACGATGGCGCCGGAACGGGGAAAGAGCATCTCGCCGGTCCCTGCGGCCGGCGGCGAAAACGGCGGGCTGCTGCTGGCCGAGCACCTCAGTCGGCTGACCGACGGCACCCCGGTCTACGAGATCTCCAAGCGATTTACGCCGTTTCCAGAGGAGATGTTACCTCCCATGTGCCCGTTCCAGGGGTCGGAGCATTGCCGCCGGTGGGTCGAGCGCCACACCGGCATCCGGCTGGCCATCGGACTCCGCATGACCGCGTTTGAAGCGGCCCGGCAGGCGGACATTCATCATGCCGTCGTGATGGCCGGCATCCTGGTTGCACTTGCATCGGGTGCCATCTTTTTCATTTTTGTAATCCAGAATTATTACCTGGTCGACCGGACCCTCCAGCAGACACGGGACTATACTCGGCAGGTGGTCGACCACATGGCCAACGGCCTCATCAGCATCGACCCCGCCGGGAGGGTCCTCTCCTGCAACAGCCTTGCCCTCAATCTTCTGGGGCTTTCGACTACCGGCATCCAGGGAATGGTCCTGGACCGGGTGATCGACCTCGAGGCCAGCGGCGTCCAGGAGACCCTCGCGTCGGGCCGGCCGGTCATGGACCGGGAGATCGAGCGGCAGAACGCCGCCGGCGAACGCATCCCCCTGGCCCTCAGCAGCACACCGCTGACCGACGATGCCGGTGCCGTGACCGGTGCCGTCATCCTGCTCCGCGACCTGAGGGAGATCAAGCGCCTGGAGGCCCAGGTCCGGCGTTCCGAGAAGCTGGCGGCCATTGGCAAACTGGCCGCTGCGGTGGCCCACGAGATCCGGAACCCCCTCAGCTCGATCCGGGGCTTTGCCCAGTTGCTGGGCCACCTCCTCAGGGACCGGCCCCGGGACCACGAATACGCCGCCGTCATGGTCAAAGAGGTCGACCGGATCAACCGCGTGGTCACCGACCTGCTCACCTTTGCCCGGCCCCAGGAGATCGAGCCGGCCACGGTCGACCTGCGCGAAATTGTCGGCCATGTGCGCCGTCTCGTCGAGGGAGACGCCAGCAACGGCGGCGTGACGTTCGACCTGCGGCTGCCGGACACCCTGCCGCGGGTCGTCCTGGACGGCGGCCAGATCACCCAGATGCTGCTCAACCTCTGCCTCAACGCCCTTCAGGCCATGGACGGCGGCGGGATGCTCTCCATCGGCGCGGGAGCGGACGGTCGGGGCGGTATCGACCTCTGGGTGGAGGACGACGGCCCGGGCATCCCGCCTGCACACCAGACCCGGATCTTCGACCCGTTTTTTACGACCCGGGACAAGGGTACCGGCCTAGGGTTGGCCATTGTTCAGAAAATTGTCGAAAACCACCATGGCGGGGTACGGATCGAGAGCCCGCCACCGGGAAGCGACCGGGGGTGCCGCTTTACCGTCTCGATTCCCGGAGCGATCCAGGAGGATGCCCCATGAGCGCTGAAATCCTCATCGTCGACGACGACACCGCCCACCGTCGGATGCTCGAGGCCGTCCTCACCGGCGAGGGATACGCCGTTGCCCACGCGGCAGACGGCATGGCGGCCGTCGAGGCTGTCTCAGAGCGGTTCTACGACCTCATCCTCATGGACATCCGTATGAGCCGGATGGACGGCATCTCGGCCCTTCACCGGGTCAAGGGAATCAGCCCGGCCATCCCGGTCATCATGATGACGGCCTATGCTGACGTGGACACGGCAGTGGAGGCCCTCAAGTCCGGCGCCTTCGACTACCTGACCAAACCCCTCGACATCGAAGAACTCAAGATCCTGGTGGGAAAGGCGATGCGCTTCAGACGCCTTGAGGAGGAGAACCATCTCCTGAGGGAGCGGCTGGACACCCGGTTCGACTTTGCGAACATCGTGGGCGGGAGCCCGCCCATGAAGCGGCTCTTCGAAACCATCTCTCTCGTGGCCCCCTCGGACGCCACGGTCCTGATCGCCGGTGAGAGCGGCACGGGCAAGGAACTGATCGCAAACGCCATCCACCAGAACAGCCCCCGAAAGGAGCGCCCGTTCATCAAGGTCAACTGCGCGGCCCTGCCCGAGCCCCTTCTGGAGAGCGAGCTTTTCGGACATGAAAAGGGGGCGTTTACCGGTGCCATCCAGAAAAAGCAGGGCCGGTTCCGCCGCGCCCACACCGGCTCGATCTTCCTCGACGAGATCGCCGAGACCGCGCCGTCGACCCAGGTCAAGCTCCTCCGGGTGCTCCAGGAGCAGGCGTTCGAACCCCTGGGGAGTTCGGAGACGGTCAAGGTCGATATCCGCGTCATTGCAGCCACCAATCGGGACATGGCCGAAGAGATCCAGAGCGGGCGGTTCCGCGAGGATCTCTTCTACCGGCTCAACGTGGTCGCCCTGACCCTGCCGCCCCTGCGGGAGCGACGCGAGGACATCCTCCCTTTGGCCGAGCATTTTCTCAGGCGGTACGCGGAAAAGAACCGCCGCCTGATCCAGCGGTTCACCCCGAAAGGCGCCGATCTGCTGATGCGGCATCCCTGGCCTGGAAACGTCCGCGAACTGGAAAATGCCGTGGAGCGGGCGGTCATCCTATGCCGCGGCGACGCCATCGCCCCCGAAGACCTGCCGGAGGCCGTCCGGTCCTCGACCGGCGGGGAAACGGCCCCGGAGCCGGCGTTCGCACCCGGGCTGTCGCTCAAGGCCATGGAGAAACAGATGATCCTGAGGACCCTCGAGGAGACCGCCGGCAACCGGACCCGCGCCGCCGAAATCCTGGGCATCAGCCGCCGGACCCTCCAGAACAAGCTCAAGGAATACGGGATCAACCCCTGAAGGTGCCTCAGAAATCCGCCTCGCTTCCGTCGGACCGCCCCTCCGCATGTGCTTTTTCCAAAACGTCCTCTTGGCAACCTGCTTAAAAGCAGCTTTGAAATCAGAGTGTTGTCGGATTTAATTTAAGAGCAGGCTTTGAGGCCAGGGTATCTATTCTGTATGGTGCAGTAGCCGGTCGAGAAGGGCCGAGGTGACGGTGTTGTCGTTGTTGAAGATCTCCGGCCAGTCCTTGAAGGCACGGTTTGGTGGTAATGATGAGCGCCCCTCTTTTATACCGGTGGCTGGTGATCTGGAAGAGGAGATCTGCGCCGGCCTTGGCGATGGGAAGAAATCGGATATAATTCAGCACTCCGGAAGACACTATATGTGGCAATGTCCGCTTATTGGTCACATCCTTCCAGTCCGGAGCAACCTGCGATTTACCATCCAATGATAAACTCTTGACAGAATCGGGCGAACTATAGGGAGCCCTATGATTATCGACAACGGCTTTAATACTGGCACTTTTCACATTAGCAGGACATATGCATCAATTTCTGAGAGAATTTGCTGTTTCTCATCTTTCACATGCAGTTCCATCAACGCCCTTTTGGGATCGATCCCCATCGAGCGCAACAAACTCTCGTTGCCCGTGATATCTGTCCATTGGATATCATCTTTTAGCGGTCCCGAGAGTTTCTCATAATTGCGCCTGTCTTTGACGCATTGCGGGCATGCGCCATCGTAATAAACACTGATTCGGGCTTTGTTCTGTTCCATCTTCTTAACCCTCATATGCGAAGTGACTGAGTTCTATATCTTTTTGCTGCAACATCCCTGCCTCAGCATATTCATCACTTCGTCTTCGCTTACATCGCACCAGTACTGATATGCCTACGCCACTGCAAACCGGCCACCTTTGCGAATATTCGCGCAAAAGACGGACTCTGCCAGGTCGGCAATATCCGCCACCGCCCGATCATGGCCGTAGGAGGCGCCACGATAAGATTTTCCGCCCCGGCGTTTCTTAACGCTTCAACAGAGGTTCTCATGGTAAATCCGGAGGCCAGTCCATCATCTACCAGGATCACCGTTCGCCCTTTCAACTCCGAAAAGGGGCGGCTCCCCCGAAACCTATCTACCCGACGCATGACCTTGGACCGTGTCTTCCGGATCCCTTGCTGGATCTGACCCTCCGATAACGACAACCGCTCAATCAAATTTTTATTCAATTTGAAGGTTCCGTCGAACGCCACAGCTCCGTAACCGGCCTCCGTATCCCAAGGCAGCGTGATTTTGCTGACTACTGCAACATCAAAGGGAAGCCCCAAGCGATCCGCAACCGCCAGTCCCACCGGGACCCCTGCATGCTCTCGGTCTTTGAAAACCCCAACCTTGTTCCTCAAATCCGTCCGCTCATGAATGCCGGTAAATTTCATTTTAATTCCTCTATATGCTTATTTTGATTATGCACGCCCCTCCAGTCAAATCAGTGCGATTGTAATGAATGCAGAAGCGATGGTCGCATCCTGCAGGACAATTAACACTGCCCTATTGCTCAAAAAAAAAAGAGGGGGGTATAAATCCAAAAATGGGGTTTTATCCTTCTGTCAACTTATCGGTAGCCAATCACACGCTCGGGTCTTTTTTCATGACTCGACCATCATTTTGATTTGGGGTATGCTAAAGCCAAATCACGTAAGGCTTCCAGAAACCGTAAAAGGCTTTAGCTTGAGAGATAGAAATCTATCTATACGTTATCATCCATTATGAGATATAATGCGATTTGAGGCGATATCAGGCCCTCTAAAAGCGCTTTATTGCCTTGATGGTGATGACGCCTTCCTCATTACATTGAATTTACATAACAATCCATCCAAGGATATGCCCCGTGGCTAAAAAGAAACGGCACAAAAAAATAAAGAGGATATCCAATCGGCAAGCCAAAACCTTTCCAAAGAAGCAGAAGAGAGAGATTGCGCGCCCGAAATCGCAGTCTGACTTCATCAAGGGAGCCGAAAAGGTTAAACCACCCACTCATGCAACGGATGCCGAGCCCGCCGGCGAAATTAAGATGTCCGATTTGGACCAGATCACTCCAGAATCTCTTGAGAGGATGCCCAAGAGGGAAGTGATTCACCTCGCACTCCGGCTTCGAGACTTTGGAATAGACCTTTACGAACGTCTAAACCTTGATTCAAGCAACTTCCATGATAATTAAACTCCTTGTTTTGACGTCGTTATTAATCGAGTTGATGGTGAATACGGCATTGGCATCCCAGATAGAATTCACCGATTACCTCGAAGATCAATTAGGAAAAGGCACCCTTATTACCATTACTTCTGGATACCGGCCTCCGGAATACAAAGCCAAATTACGTAAGTGAGGTGCTTTAGCGGCCAAGGCCAGTCTGCATCAATACGGTATGGCCGCTGATTTCACAATGGATGGAGTTCCTTCAAAACGTGTGTGGGAATACGCAGAAGCAATAGGATTTGGCGGCACCGGGTATTATCATGGCGAGACGGTGCATGTGGATGTGGGGCCATCAAGATTTTGGGACGAAAAAACCTCTGGCATTGGCACGGGATTGTCTGAGGCATTTTCGTTTTAACCAGATTCTGTGGGTTTCTCAGAAGATAGTTGTGGTGAATTCCACAATATCGGCGATATGGATTCTTTTCGCTGGCGCTTACCTTCGAATATAAAGAAAGGACGCCATACGATTCGCGCTGGGTTCTGCTGCGATAGGTGGGAACAGATGCCGAAGGAAGTTTTAACATCAGAATTTCCGATCTGGTGACCTTCAATCAATGTATCTCTCGTATACTCAAATCTTGGATACGCGCAATATGTCAAATAAGTGGAAAAAATTCCAGTTTATAAACGTAATACGTGGAAAATTTTCCATGTATTGCCACTATTCGCAGTCAAGGAGATAACCATGAAGCAGTTCATTACTATCATAGTGATTCTTAGTTGCATCATAGCTTTCAATGGCTGCAAAGATTCCTCCAATTCAACGACGGATGTTCCCCAAGCTGAATCCAATGTATCCGAACCCAATATCACCGAGCCAAATGGTTCCCCCTCTTCCGAAATCCCAGCAATTCCTCCTGCGGATACATTTGAAATAACAGGAACTATAGTCTACAAGGGGTTGGAAGGAGGCTTCTTTGCGATTGACGGTGATAATGGGAGCAAGTACGACCCGATCAGCCTTCCAGAATCATTCAGAAAAGACGGCTTAAAAGTGAAAGTAACTGCTCGGCTGAGGAAGGATGCCATGAGCATTCATATGTACGGATCAATTATTGAGATAGTGACTATCGCAGGCCAATAGCCTGCGAACATACGAATTCAATGGTACCTCCAGGGGCTGCGCCCCTTCCGGCCCCTGATTTGCGGCGTTATCCGCCAGCGAGCCTTTAACACAGAAGGCTCGCGCAATTCGGCAAATAAGCGTTTTGTATATAGGCACTGCCATGAGATTGGGACCCGGCCGGCAGATGGGCGCCATCAACCGGCGGCGGAAGCGCCGGAAATCAAGCTGCCTGACGGATGCAGCTTCAGGAAAAGAGGACTGTATGATGAAGACATTCAGAAATATCGCCATTCTGTGGGTGGTGCTGGCGGGTCTGGCTGCCTGCGCTTCCAAGGATTCCTGGGAGCGCTGGGGGGCCTTCGCCTTCCGAAAATGAGATGTTTCGGGCCATGGATGCGGACGGGAACGGGTTCGTCAGCAGAGAAGAGTTCGCCGCTTTTCGCCAGAGGTCCCAAACGCAGCGGCAGCCCTGAGCGCCGCAGGATTGAAAAGGTCAGAAGATCGCCAGCCCGGTGAGGCTGGTGAACTGCTGCAGCGATTCAATACCGAGCACGGAATTGCCGTGCTCGTTCAGGCGGGGGCTCCAGACGGCGATGCTCAGCACATCCGGCACCACGGCGACGATCCCGCCGCCTACGCCGCTCTTGCCCGGCAGGCCGACCTGGTAGGCGAACTCCCCAGCCTGATCGTAAAAACCGCACGTCAGCATGATGCTGTTCAGCCGCTTGCTCTGGTCCTCCGTCAGGATGCGGCGCCGGCTGGATGGGATGATGCCGTCGTTGGCCTGAAACAGGAGGGCGCGGGCCAGGGCTTTGGTGCTCAACGCCAGCGCGCATTGATGGCAGTAGAGGTCAAGCACCGCCTCCACGTCGTTTCTGAGGTTGCCGTGGGACTTCAGGTAGTAGGCCAGGGCGCGGTTGGTGCTGGCAGTGGCGTATTCGCTATCGGCCACCTCCGTGTCGTAGTCGACGGATTCGTCGCCGGCCAGCTCTCTGACAAAGTGGAGGAGCGTCTTTTTCGGGTCCTCGTAGAGCTCCAGGAGCTCGTCGGAGACGACGATGGCCCCGGCGTTGATCAGGGGATTCCGCGGTATGCCGTGTTCGTATTCGAGCTGAACCAGCGAGTTGAAGGCGTTGCCGCTGGGCTCCACGCCGACCCGGCTCCAGAGCAGGATGTCCTTCTTGGCGATCACCATGGCCGTGGCGAACACCTTCGAGATGCTCTGGATGGAGAAGCGCGTGTCGGCGGCGCCGGCGGTGCAGGTGCCCCCTTCCAGGGTCTGCACGCAGACGGCGTACTGGTCGGGGTTGACCCGCGCGAGCGCGGGGATATAGTCAGCCACCGCACCGGTGGGTGCGAGGCGGCCGACCCTCCCGGCGATCTCCTTCAAAACGGCGTCGTAATCAGATCTTTTTTGAAGGCGCATGAGCGGTTTGCCTCAGGTTCTTTGTCAACAAAGGGCACCGGCATCACCGGCCGGTCATGAACAAAACGATCGGATGATAATGGGCCGACAGACGGGTGTCAAGGTGCGGAACATGGAACACGACCTCCTCATCCACGGGGGTCGCAGCCACCATGGCGGGCAAGTCGCGGCCCTCCTTCACATCCTTCCCGTCGTAGGAAACGATGATGTCACTATGCTTGATGCCGCCCTCGTCGGCCGGACCGCCCGGGACCACGTCGGCGACCAGGGCGCCTTGATTCTCTTCCACATCCAGTGCATTGGCCAGCTCAGGGGTGATGGTCTGGATCTTGCCCCCGAGGTAGCCGCGGGTGACCTCGCCGTCTCCGCCAGCTCGGCAAAGGAGCTCGGCACGGCCGGCGGCGAGGCGGCGGTCACGCGGGGTCCCCCGGTGATCACCTCGGCCACCGAGAGGCTCGTCCACTGCAGGCCCGAGGCGATGAGAATCCCGGCCACAAGAAACGGAAGGCCGACGGCGATGACGACCGTGCGTCCATAACGTCTGCTTTTCATATTCACCTAGAGTTTGTTCATCATTTTGATAGTCCATAAGAAGTCTGCCAGGTTTTGTGGCTTTTTTGTCGGCATGTCCTGTGTGTGACTTTTTCAAAATCAGCTAAATCGCGCTGGAAATCAATCCAGCGCCGGGTCGATAATGGTGATCCCCTGGCTCTCATAGCGGTCCATCGCCATCAATGCGGGAATGGATGCTTCGAGGGAAATGGTCTTTCCCAGCAGCATTTCCGGCTTCAATTTACGGCCCTTTATCATTTCCCAGATCGCATCATACCGGTAGGCCTGTATCCCGTGGCTTCCGTAGATTTCCAGTTCCTTTGCCACGACCTGGCTCATGGGAATTGAAGGAGAACAGTGGTCACCTGTCATGAGCCCCACCTGGATATGCCGACCCCTTTTTCGGAGATTGGCCACAGAATTGTAGCATGTCTCGGGATGGCCGATGGCGTCGATGGACACGTGGGCACCTCTGGAGGTAAGCGCCTGCACCGCCTCCACCGGATCGGGGACAATGCTGCTGTTGATGGTGTGGACCGCACCCATCTTCCTCGCCAGCGCGAGCTTTTCTTCGGCAATGTCTATGGCGATGACGCTTCCGCCCATGGCCGTTGCGATCATGATCGCCGACAGGCCGACGCCGCCGCATCCGTGCACGGCGACCCACTGGCCGGCAGAGACCTTCCCCTGGTCGACCACGGCCCGGAAAGAGGTCACAAACCGGCACCCCAGACTCGCAGCGACGGCATAATCCAGTTCGTCCGGGAGCCGCACCAGGTTGATGTCTGCATAACCAATCGCCACATATTCGGCAAAGGAGCCCCAGTGGGTGAAACCCGGCTGAAACTGATGGTCGCAGACCTGGTGGTTTCCGGATCGGCACTCCGGGCATCCCCCGCATCCGCCGACAAACGGAACCGTGACCCGGTCGCCGATTTTCCACCGGGCAACATCTTTTCCAGCCGCGACGATCTCGCCGGCGAGTTCATGGCCGGGAACATGGGGCAAG
This sequence comes from uncultured Desulfococcus sp., assembly GCA_913060435.1. Classification (GTDB taxonomy): domain Bacteria; phylum Desulfobacterota; class Desulfobacteria; order Desulfobacterales; family Desulfococcaceae; genus Desulfococcus. The sequence goes on along the minus strand of CAJXSB010000038.1, from coordinate 3,260 downwards.
GTGATGTCGGGATCATGGCCGACCCAGCCGTGCCAGTCGCTGAGACACAACCCCGTCGCAATCACCTTGATGACAACGCCGTCGTTATCCGGAGCCGGGTCCGGCAGCGTCACCAGCCTGGGCGTTTCTGAAAATTTTTCATACATCATTGCTTTCATAAAAGACTCCTCGAAATCTGACGGAACATCGCACCGCCATGTCGCTTCAGGATCATCCCTTGAAGATCAAGATGAGAACCATCAGCGGCGCGATCACGAAAAACGCCAGGATCACGGACCCCAAAAAGAGCTGTTCCTTCAGCCTGTCCGTGGATTCATCAATCCGTTCCAATCGTTCCCTGGGATCCTCCGCGTGGTTGGCCCGGCGTTTTCGAAGCCATGCCAGGAGGGTCAGGACAGCAGTCCCAGCCAGATAGATCACCACCAGCACCGCGAAAAAGATAACAACGTTGGTCAGTGCAGCCATGTACAATATCCAATGTCACAGACGTTCCACAATAAGGATGACGGTTTGAAGGCCACCGCATCCCCGCATGGGGGATGTTCATTTCCGGATGTGGGGCGCCATCTCAATGGGGAGGCCGTCGATGGCAATGCCCGGTGGATGTTGCCCGTTTCCCGTCAGGACGATCCGTGCCCCGGTTTTCCCGGCCAGTGCTTTGTGGGCGGTCCGCAGCGAGGAAAAGTCAAGCTGGTCGAGGGCGCTTTGCAGCAGCGCCAGCTCGGCCTCTGATTTCAGGTCCCCCTCTCGGCTTCGCAGGCACTTGGAGAGCATGCGGTTATAGGACCGCTTTATGGCGGTTTCGATGCAGTGGTTTCTGAGATCTACCTCTACTTCCAGCATGGTTGATCGGATCCTTTCAAAATTATGTAACCCCGGCATGACGGCGATGCATCATCATCGCGTCCACCGCTGAACAACGAAGGATATAGACATAAAAATGGGCCCAAAGCAAGCCGGCGTCCAGGGCACTCACCACGGAGAACAACCCCGAAAAGAGACCGCTATTCTCCAGGCATCTGCGATGTATGGGATGGTTTGCATGGACCAGGAGGCGCCATGGGCAGCCGGAGGCTCAAAAAGAGGCTCCGGGGCCGCAGGGCCCGCCTGATTATTCTATTGCATTGACACCCCACATGAATTAGCATCCGAAAGGTTGATCATTTTGAGGCGGTGAAACCCCTCCGATATGCGCCGACATCGCCCGCGCCAAAGCGAAGCACCCATGGAATCTGAAGAAACGCCCAAGAAAATCGACATCATCGCCGAAGGAGAGGCACGGTGCAGGATCGTGCTGGGGGGGAGATGGCGGATCCGAGACGGCCTCGCCCCGGTCGGGGAGGTGCTTGCCCGGATCGATTCAGGGTCCGTCGATGGGGTGATCCTGGAGGGCGGTGCCGTGGCCGAATGGGACAGCAGCCTGCTCAGCTTCGTCCGGAAGCTGAAGCAGCAGCTCGAAGCGCGGGAGATCCGGGTCGACCTCTCGGGCCTTCCCGACGGTGCTCAGGGGCTTCTCGCCCTGGCCGACGCCGTGCCGGCACGAGAGACTGCAAGCCGCGAAACGCGCCGGCCGCCGGTTCTGGAGCGCCTGGGCATCCGGGCGCTGGTGCGGCTGGACGCCGCCCGCGACATGGTCGACTTCCTCGGCGAGGTCTCCCTGGCCTTCTTCCGACTGGTGCGGGGCAGGGCCCGGTTCCGGGGGAGGGACTTTGCCCAGGCCGTCCACGACAGCGGGCCTGGGGCCCTTCCCATCGTCAGCCTCATCAGCGTGCTCGTCGGGCTGATCCTCGCCTATGTGGGCGCCATCCAGCTCGAGATGTTCGGGGCCGAGATCTATGTGGCCGACCTGGTCGGACTCGGCATGGCGCGGGAGATGGGGGCCATGATGTCCGCCGTCATCATGGCGGGGCGGACCGGCGCGGCCTTTGCAGCCGAACTCGGCACCATGGAGGTCAACGAGGAGATCGACGCCCTTACCACCCTCGGCATCTCGCCAATGGAGTTCCTGGTTCTGCCGAGGCTACTGGCCCTGATGCTGATGATGCCGCTCCTCTGCCTCTACGCGAACCTCATGGGCATCGCCGGCGGCGCCGTCGTGGGGGTGGCGGTCCTCGACATCAGTCCCGCGGCCTATTTTCTCCAGACCCGCGAGGCGGTGCCCCTGGTCCATTTCTCGGTGGGTCTTGTCAAGAGCATCGTCTTCGGGGGGATCGTCGCCCTCGCCGGGTGCCTGCGGGGGATGCAGTGCGGCCGGAGCTCTTCGGCCGTGGGCGACGCCGCGACATCCGCCGTGGTCACCGCCATCGTCTTCATCATCGTATCGGACGCGATGCTTACCGTAATGTTCGATATGATCGGGATGTGATGCCGCCCGTCCGGCGGCAGCTTCAACTCCGGTCAAGGATACAGGACCTGCCATGAACAAGAAAGCCAACCCGACCCTCATCGGCATCTTCGTCCTGGGCGCCGCCGCCCTGATCGCCGCCGGGGTCCTCGTCTTCGGCTCCGGGAAATTCTTCCGGAAGACGCAGACCTACGTCCTCTTCTTCCAGGGGGATGTCGCCAATCTGCGTCCCGGCGCACCCGTGACCTTCAGGGGCGTCAAGATTGGATCGGTGGCACGGGTCGTCCTCAACTTCGATGCCCGGGACATGTCCCTCCGGATCCCCGTCTTCATCGAAATCGACCAGAACCAGATCCGGATGGTCAACGGCGAGGTACCGGATGAAGAACGGGAAAATTTCATGATCACGCTGGTCAACATGGGTCTACGGGCCCAGCTCAAGATCCAGAGCCTCCTGACGGGCCTGCTCTCGGTGGAGCTCGATTTCCACCCCGAGACCCAGCCGCGGCTCGTGGGGGAGAAGGCGACGTTCGACGGAGCGGAATACACGGAGCTGCCCACCATTCCATCGGAGATAGAACGGCTGCAGAAGACCCTCAAGCAGCTGCCCGTCGAGACCATGGTCGCCAAGGCCATCAGCTCCCTCGACGCCATCGAGGCGATCCTCCAGTCCAGTGAACTGAAGGAGGCCCTGAAAGGGTTCACCCAGACCATGGCCGATATCGAAGCGCTGGCCACCCTGCTCAACCGGGAGCTCCCGGAAATCATGACGGACGCCGGCGCCTCCATAGCCGACATCCGGCGCCTGGTCCGTCATGCGGACGAAAAGCTCCTTTCCGCCGGCACCAGGCTCGAAGCGGCTCTCGACGATGCCCGCCAGTCGGCACAGAGCGCCGACCAGCTCATGGAGAGGCTC
>CAJXSB010000037.1 GCA_913060435.1 uncultured Desulfococcus sp. | reverse complement strand
ATCAATGCCTGGAATGAATGGGCCGAAGGCGCTTATCTGGAGCCGGACGCCCGATATGGATACGCCTACCTCCAGGCCACCCGGGACGCCCTGACCGGCGCAGCCGGCGGCTGGGGCGACGCAGTTCTGCTCGTCACCCATGACGCCCACCCCCACGGGGCGCAGTTCCTCCTGCTCGAGCTCGCACGCCAGCTTGCAGCCGACGGGTTCAGGGTAGCGGTCATGGCGCTGAAAGGCGGCCGGCTGATCGAGGAATTCCGCCGCATCGGCCGCACCCTCAACGCAGAGAAGGTCGACCCGAAGAGGGTGGGGCGCTTTCTGGCCGAGTGCCGCAGCAGCGGGATGCGGCACGCCATCACCAGCACGGTGGTGAGCGGAAGCGCCCTCCCCCGGCTCAAGGATTTCGGCTTCACGGTGTTGAGCCTCATTCACGAGCTCCCCGGTGTGATCCAGGGTATGGGTCAGGAAGCCAACGCCGATGCCGTGGCGCGCCTCGCCGACAAGGTCGTTTTCCCCGCAGAGCTGGTGCGGCGGCGCTTCTGCCGGATCGCGCCGGTGGACGCCGGGAAGGTCGTGATCCGCCACCAGGGCCTCCTCCGAAGGAACCCCTACCGGGGGCGACGCGCAGAGGCACACCGCGAGGTCTGTCGGAAGCACGGCCTGCCGGAGGAGGCCCGGATTGTGCTGAGCATCGCCTTTGCCGATCAGCGGAAAGGGGCCGACCTGTATGTCGAGATCGCCGCAGCGGTGATCAAAAAACACCCGAACGCCGTTTTCATCTGGGTGGGCCACGGCGAGCCGGAGATGCTGCGAAAGGTCGAGGCGCTCATCCGGGCCCTCCAGCTCGAGGACCGGATCCTGTTCATCGGCTTCGACCGTGAGCCCATGGCCTATTATGCCGCCGCTTCGGTCTACGCCCTCACCTCACGGGAGGACCCCTTCCCCAATGTCGTCCTCGAATCGGCCGAAGCGGGCGTTCCCGTGGTGGCTTTTGACGGCGCTACCGGCGCCTCCCGTTTCATTGTGGAACGGGGCGGCCGGCTGGCTGGATTGCTGGACCGGGAGGACTTCGCCCGGCAGATCTGCGAACTCCTCGACAGGCCGATGCCCGCCATGGGGGGTCGCCCGGGATCGATGCGGCAGTACGCCCTCGACCTCCTCCACCACCTCAACGGTTTACCACGGATTTCCGTGATCGTCCCCAGCTACAACTATGCGTCACATATCGTCGATCGGCTGGAGAGCATCCGCTGCCAGACCCTTCCGATCTATGAGCTGATCGTACTGGACGACGCCTCGAACGACGGCAGCCCCGAGGTGATCGCCGAATGGCTGGAAGGGTGCGATATCGACGGCCGCCTGGTGGCAAGCGACCACAATTCCGGGTCGGTCTTCCGCCAGTGGCAAAAAGGCCTCGATATCAGCAGGGGCGAGCTGCTCTGGATCGCGGAAGCCGACGACCTGGCGGATCCCCGCTTCCTCGAAACCCTCGCCCCCGCCTTCCTTGCCCCCGAGGTGGTCCTGGCCTTTACCCAGTCCAGACAGATGGATGCCCGGGACCGGATCCTCGCCAGCGATTACCTGGAATATACCCGGGATGTCTCGGACGTATGGCGGTCCGATTACGAGCGCGACGGGCGGACGGAAATCCGCGAGGCCCTCTGCATCAAGAATACCATCCCCAATGTCAGTGCCGTCCTCTTCCGCCGCGCGGCGCTGCAGCACGCCTTCGCGTCTGTCGGCGAAACGCTTTTCGAGTACCAGGTCGCGGGGGACTGGCTGGTCTACCTGCATGTTCTGATGCAGGGCCGGGTCTGCTTCAGAAGCGCAGCCCTCAACCGCCATCGCCGCCACACCAAGAGCGTCACCAGTGCGGCCGGAAAACGCCAACACCTGTCGGAGGTCCGTCAGGTGCAGGAGATCGCCATGGCGCTGGCATCCCCCTCCCGGGAAGCACAGCGCAAGTCGGCAGCCTATGTCGGCCATCTACACGAGTATTTCGGTATTTCCGAAGGGCCGGAAAAGAAGATTCGAGAGGAGGCCGGCCGTGCGGTATGAAAAGGCGGTCATCCTCGGGGCGGCGGGCTTCATCGGGATCAATCTCTCCCATGCACTGGCGCGGCAGGGCGTTCGCCTGGTCTGCTTCGATCGGATCATTTCGCCCCACTGGCCGGAGGCGGCAACCCCGGTCATCGGTGATTTTGGGCATCTGCCCCAGGCGCTTCTCAAGCAGCTCGACCACGCCATGGTCTTCCACCTGGTCAGCTCCTCGCGGCCGCAGCCATCCACAGCAGAGGCCGCAGGGGAGGTGGGCCGGGATCTTGTCACCACCATCCAATACCTTGAAGCGACCCGGGAGCGCGACATCCGTTGGATTTTTTTCTCATCGGGCGGCACGGTCTACGGCCAGAACGACGACATGACGATCCGTGAATCACAGCCCACCCATCCCATCTGTTCCTACGGGGTGGTCAAGCTCGCCATGGAAAAATACTTCGCCCTCTACCGGAGGCTTCACGGCATCGACTATGTCACGGTCCGGCTGGCCAACCCCTACGGCCCCTGGCAGCACCCGCTCAAGGGGCAGGGCATCATCGCGGCGATGCTCTATCGGGCGATGAAAGGGGAGACCATTGAGATCTGGGGAGACGGGTCCAAGGTCCGCGACTACATCTACATCGGCGACGCGGTAAAGGGCGTTCTCAGCGCCGCCGGGGCCGGCCGCAGCGGAGAAACCTACAACATCGGCACCTCACGGGGAATGTCCATCAACCAGCTGGTCGACGTTATCGCCGGAGTGCAGGGCACGGCGCCGAAGGTCCGATATACTGCGGAAAGATCCGTCGATGTCGCAAGGAACGTCCTCAGCATCGAAAAGCTCTTCACCCACACCGGCTGGAGGCCGAAGACGGAGATTGATGACGGCATTGCCATGACGGCGGACTGGCTTTCAAAAAACAGCCGCCTCTGGTGACCTGCTGGAGAGAGTGGCGGCCGCCTGTTTTCTAGAGGTACTCCCCTTCACAGATCGATGCAGGAGGGATCTTTAAAAAAAAATTTGAAGAGGACAATGATGCAAAACAATAATGCTGCAGCCATACCCGATTTTTTCATCGTGGGCACCATGAAGGGCGGCACGACGATCTTATATGACTTTATCTGTTCGCATGCATTGGTCACTCGGGCAAAGGAGAAGGAGATCCACTATTTTTCCCTCTATCCCCAGAAAGGCCTCCAATGGTACCTGAGCCATTTTGATGCTTCGCCGGGGACCATCACCGGAGAGGCCAGCCCGACCTATTTTGACGTTGCCTACACCGGCGCCATTCCCTCATGGATCCATGCCTTCAACCCAGATGCAAAAATCATCCTCATTGCGCGCGATCCTGTTGAAAGGGCGGTTTCTCACTTTTTCCATCTCAGAAATATCAATAAGGTGGATCTTCTGCAGGATATGGATATCAACCAATTTTTCTCCTTTCCGTTCGAGGCCTCCCTGACCCAGACCACCCAGGCGGATTACTATCTACAGCAGGTGCTCTACTTCAGCTGCTATTCTCGCAAATTCAATATCTACAGGAGCGTCTTCGACCGAAGCCGGATCCTTGTGCTCCATAATAAAGAACTGCGTCAAACCCCCCAAGACACCATGAACAGGACGTTTCAATTCATTGGACTTGAGACCTTCACCAGTCCGGAATTCAACGAGTTCAAATACTCGAGCGGGAAAAATTCCAATGTCCTGACACCCGCTATCCGAAAAAAGCTGTCCGATTTCCTGTATCGCGATTATGCACACTTTTGCGAAGCCGCCGGTATCCGCTTCGATGATGCCGTGGAAAGCCGACCATGAGTGCCCCTGACTCGAAATTACCCGCGGGCGATTTTTTCGATCTGCAATAGAAGATGCAGGAAAGCATGCGCCACTGCCATGCCATCGGGAAAAATCGACGATCGAAAGGATGTTATGATTGAATTCTATTTGCCGACAGCAGAAAAAGCGTTAAAATATGCCCGAAACGGCATGGATCCCTACAGCGCATTGCGGGAGCTGCCGCTGTCGGTGTTCGGCCGCCTGATGGTTCAGCCATCGGTAGAATTTCCTGCCATGGCGGAATACCTTCCGAAAATGCCTCACCAGGATATCCAGACACGCTACAACGGGCGTGCCAACCTCCAGCTTCTGCCATCTTCGGTTGCCTTTATGGAGAGCGTTTGCTATGCATATACAAGGATTTATGGCAGGCAATTTCCCGTCGGCGGGAAAATCCTGGATTATGGTTTCGGCTGGGGGCGCCTGATTCGAATGGCCTACTGGATGACAGATCAAGACAGCATTTACGGACTGGATCCCCAGCAAACCTCCATCGATATCTGCAATGCCTGCAACGTGGCCGCCCATCTCAAACGATGCGATGAGATACCGACCACGTTGCCGGTGGAAGATGACTTTTTCGATCTCGCTATCTCCTTTTCGGTTTTCACTCACCTCTCCTTTCCGGCCGCGGACGCCGTTCTGAAGGCATTGCGCCGGCATGTAGTCGACAATTCCCTCCTGGTGATCACGATTCGCCCGATAGAGTTCTGGGACCATTACAAGGCGATGGGCAGAATCAGCGACGCTGAATACGATTTGCTTCGGAAACGACATCGCAACGATGGGTTCGCCTATATTCCCCTCAAAAAAGGCTGGGGGAAAGTCGATGGGGAGGTTCATTTCGGCGACACATCCATAAGCCTGGAGTTCATTCGCTCCCATTGGCCCGAATGGCAGGTTGCCGGCACCAACCTGACACTCGAGGATCCATTTCAGGTGCATGTTTTTCTCACGCCGGCATAAATGGCTCTCCGGGAACAATGATGCATCTCACCAGAAGAGAGCGAGAGGGGAAATGCGCAGAACGATCCCAACGGACTGCCCCGGCAGAAAGCCGGCACCCATGCCAGGAATGTAACGGAAAACGCCTATGGCCGACGACGTCTTGATCGGTTTGGATGGATGGCTTTTTCTCAAAGGCGGCAGCAACCATCCGTTCGAATATTATCACAACATATTAGAATTCGACAAAGGTCTGGTGGATGCCTGGCAACGCCTGCTGCGGGGCCGTGTTGAACGGATGAAGGGCCGAACCTACCTGCACCTCTTTGTTCCCAACAAGGAGACGGTATACGATGACAAAACAGGCCTCACGCCCCCGAAGCACCCGGGAAATCCACTTCAGGCCATGGCCCGGAAGGCCTCGGAAGCCCAGCGGGCGGCACTGGAAGATATCTGTGTCGTCCCCATCAACTATTTCAAGCGTATCAAAAAAGACTACCAGCTGTACTGGAAGACCGACAGCCATTGGAATTACAACGGCTGCTATGCGGCGTATCAGCTGATCTGCTCGAGGCTGAACATCCCACCGGTAAGAGACCTTTTGGGCCGGCCCTACACCGAGGGGGTGATTGCCATGGATCTCGGCGGAAAGATAGTGCCCGCCGTAACGGAAACAGCACGCTACTACGATTTCTGCCAGAACGCCACCTGTTCTGCGGCCAATGCATTGGTCGCGTTCAAGCAGGCGCACAACCTTGAAAATGAGGCCCGACTTCACGTCGGCTCCAGCGTCGTCTATAAGAATGCCAACGCCCCGGTAAAAAAGAAAGTCGCTCTTTTCGGAGACTCTTTCTCGGAATACCGCCCCGTGCTGCTCACAGGGATGCTCGCCGAAACGTTCTCCGAGACACATTTTGTCTGGTCAACATCGCTGGACTATGCCTATATTGACGCCGCGAATCCGGATATCGTCATCACTGAAATAGCGGAACGTTTCATGCCGCTCGTTCCCGAAGACACCTTTGAACTCGACGCGTATGTCTCGAATAGCATCGAGAAATTCAAGAAAAATCCGTAAATGACGTCCATGCCGTTGAAGCCCAGCCAAAAGCACACCAGCCCAAAGGTCGGCGCCATCGTCGTCAACTGGCGTTCGCGGGAGCACCTGAAGCAATGCCTGGCGTGCCTTGCCAGCCAGGAGCGGTCGTTTTTCCGGATCGTGGTGGTTGACAACGACGAAGGGGATGAAAGCGGGGCATGGCTTCACCCGCAGCCGGAAAACCTTCATTTTTTTGCGATGGGGTACAATGCGGGCTTTGCACGGGCGAACAATCATGCGGCGGCATACCTGGCGGACTGCGACTGGATCGCCCTGGTGAATCCGGATGCCTTTCTGGCGCCGTCGTGGCTGGGGGCCATGCTCGATGCCGCCGAGCGCCATCCCGAGGCATCCTTCTTCGCCTGCCGGCTGGTCATGGCGGGGCGGCCGGGGTTCCTGGACGGGGCGGGCGACATCTACCACGCCAGCGGGCTGGTGTGGCGCGACCATCACGGAAGGCCCCAGGAGGCGATGCCCCGGACCGCGCGGGAGGTCTTCAGCCCCTGCGCCGCGGCGGCGCTCTACCGGCGCCGGGCCTTTGCCGAAGCCGGTGGCTTCGATGAGGATTTCTTCTGCTATGTCGAGGACGTGGACCTGGGCTTCCGTCTTCGGCTTTCCGGCCACCGCTGCCGCCTCGTGCCCGATGCCGTCGCCCGCCATGTCGGTTCGGCGGCCACCGGCGGCGGACACAGCGATGCCGCCGTCTACTTCGGGCACCGGAACCTGGTCTGGACCTATGTGAAGAATATGCCGGGATTCATGTTCTGGGCCCTGCTGCCCTGGCACCTGATGATGAACCTGGCCGGTGTGGCGCTCTTTGCCTGGCGCGGCCAGCTCCGGGTGATCCTCGCGGCCAAGCGCGACGCCGTCCGGGGCATTCCCAGCATGTGGCGGAAGCGGCGGAGGGTACAGTCGCAGCGCAGCGCGACCGCGAGGAACATCTGGAAAATCATGGACAAGCGGCTGATTCCGGACGCCGCACCCTGGCGCCGCACCGCCGGGGCTGCACCGCTATAAAGAGCGGACATTCAAAGAGGAAAGAGTGGCGGTTTGCGCTTGACACCCGACATCCACATGCTAGGGAAAACGGTCGCCTCCGACAGCGGGGCAATCCCCCGGAAGCGATGCGACATCATCATTGTCAACTACAACAGCACCGATCATGTCCTCCGCTGCATCGAGAGCATCGCGTCTCATGTTGACCTCGACAACGTCAATGTGGTTGTGGCCGACAATCACTCCAGCGACAGGCCGGAACGGATCGAGGATGCTTTTGAAGGCGTGCGGCTCCTGCGGAATGCGAAAAATATCGGCTTCTCCAGGGCAAACAACCGCGCCGCCGCCCTGTGCCGGTCTCCGTATCTGATCATCCTGAACCCGGACACCGTGGTGATGCCGGGCTTTTTCGACCGTATTTTCCAATTTATCGAGAACAACGGCGCCTACGGCATTATCGGCCCCAAAATCTATGACCGGGAGCAGCGCATCCAGGGATCGGCCCGGTCCTTCCCGACGCTCCTGACGTCGCTGTTTGGCCGCAGGTCACCGCTCACGAAACTATATCCCAACAACACCATCACCCGGAAAAATATGCTCAACCTCCACTATACGGGAGCGCTGCCCCTGGACGTGGACTGGGTCTCCGGGGCGTGCATGGTCATCCACCGCCATGTCTTCGAGAGCGTAGGTCGCTTTGATGAAGGCTTTTTCCTCTACTGGGAGGATGCGGATCTCTGCCGGCGGGTCAAGGCGGCAGGATGGCGCATCGCCTACTACCCCGGCGCTTCCCTGGTCCACTTTACGGGCAAAAGCAGCGACACCCATCCGTACTATGCCACCTACCACTTCCACCGAAGCTGCTATTATCTGTACCGAAAGCATGCCAGGGGCCTCAAGGGCCTGCTCGCTCCGCTCGTGTTCAGCGGCCTTGCCCTGCGGGGGCTTTTCGCCATGCTGCTGATTTTCATCCGCAGGAACGTCCGCTAACGCCTCAGACCGTTATCCGCCAGCAGCGGTGGATCTTTTTTCGCTTGCTGGCATAGTCTTCGGGGATGGTTGTTTCGGTGATCTCCTCGATGCCACCGGCGCTGACCTCCTGCATTCGGGGCGCGAAGCCCTGGTGGTTCGTGGAGAAAAAGACGACGCCCCCGGGTCTCATCAGCTGAATGACGGTGTTGAGCAAAACGGGGTGGTCTGCCGAGACGTCGAACGCCCCGTCCAGGTTCTGGCGGGCATCCCGGCTCGTGGAGAAGGATGGGGGATCGACCACCGCAAGATCGAACCGCTGATGTCTGCGGAGGGCCCGCGCGAGAAAATCGAAGGTGTCGGCCTGGACCAGGGTGTTCCCTGCCTCGGGGATCCTGTTGAGCGCCATATTCTGCTTCGCCCAGCGCACCGCGGTCTCCGACCGGTCGACGGACACGGTGCTGCGGGCCCCGCCTTTGGCCGCGTAGCAGGAGAAGGTGCCGGTATAGCAGTAGAGGTTCAGGAAATCCCGGCCTGCGGCCATCTCCAGGACCATCTGACGGGTGTCACGGTGGTCGGAAAAAAGTCCCGTATCCACGAAATCGTTCAGATTGACGGTAAAGCAGAGGCCGCCCTCGGAAACAACCATCCGCTCGTCCGTGGTATCGAGACGCTCATACCGCGCCCCTTCCCCGCTGCCGGTGAAGCGCTGCTTGAGATGACATTTTTCCGGGGGCACTCCCAGGGCCTCGGCCGCCGCAGCCCCCATCATGGGAAGCCATTCAGGGGTGGACTGCCGCCTTGTGTATTCCGCGACCACGATGTGCCCGTCATACCAGTCGACCACCGCACGGATCTCCGGGATGTCCCAGTCGTAGAGCCGGAAGACCGAGACATTCTTCCGGGCAAAGCGCCGGCTGAGGTGCCGGAATCGTTTTTTAACACGGTTGCCGAGCATTTCCGCCTGGCGCCGATATTTCTGCGCCAGTTTTTCATCCGCCATGGCCGCGTCTCTCGACCGCGCGTGCGTCATGGGGTGGTCATGCGGTCAAGAAAATCCCTGAACCACCGCGGGTTGAACAGAATGATGTAGATCAGGAAGAGCTCGGTGACGGGCACCACGAACGCCGCAAAATGCAGCGCCACGATCCCCAGGCAGATCAACAGACGGTATCCGATATTCATCTTCCTCCCTCCTTCATGGTTATTGAGCCGTTTCCAGCGGCATTCGGTACATTATGGAACTGGATGCCAACAATATGAGAATCCATGACGGAAATGTCAAAACGATCCTCGCCGACGCGCCGGAAACAGCCATTTTTTTTAAAACAGGCTTGACAAATAAGATTCATTCCTATTTAGTAGAAATATGGACGAACAGCGCATCGCCGGAAAAATCGAAGCGTTCATCGATACATGCCGACGCCATCATCTCAAAATCACGCCCCAGCGCGTCGCCATCTATCGTGAACTGCTGCAGTCGGACATGCACCCCTCCGCGGATGCCCTCTACCAGATCGTCCAGCAGGCGTACCCGAACATATCGTTTGACACGGTCAACCGGACCCTCATGACCTTTGTGAATATCGGCGTCGCAAATGTCGTCGAAATATTCGGGGGGGCGAAGCGGTTCGATCCGAACCTGACGGATCATCACCACCTGCACTGCATCCAGTGCGGCAAAATAACGGATTTTCATGACCGCTCATTCGACCAGTTGGAGGATCCCGAGAACATCCCCGATGATTTTCACGTCCTCGGCAAACGCATCGTCCTCAAGGGAATCTGCAGCGAATGCCGACGGAAACGGTCCATAGCCTGACACAAAACGCCCGATAATGACAATGCCGAAGAAGCGCATCACGCTGGAAACGGGAGGCGGGACGACCCACTGCCTCCCGTTTCCAGCACCGCAATATCCAACACCAACATAAAACAGAAAGGACATTATCCGATGAGCAAGACCAAGGAAAATCTTCAGGCCGCTTTTGCCGGGGAGTCCCAGGCCCGGAACAAGTACACCTTTTTTGCGGAAGTCGCCCGCGAAGAAGGATACCACTACATCGCCAAGCTGTTTGAAGAGACCGCCGAAAACGAAAAGCAGCATGCCCTGGACCATTTCAAGATGCTGAACGGCATCGGCACCACCGCCGAGAACCTGAAGGCGGCCATCGGCGGAGAAGACTACGAAGTGGAGAGCATGTACCCCGATTTTGCCAAGGAAGCCGAGGCGGAGGGCGAGAAGCTTGCGGCCATCGCCTTCCAGCAGGTGGCAAAGATCGAAGCCCACCATCGGGAACGCTACAAGAAGCTGCTGGCCATGATCGAGGCCGGCACGGTTTTCAAGCGGGAGCAGCCCATCAAATGGAAATGCAGCGTCTGCGGCTATATCGTCGAAGGCACCGAACCGCCGCCCAAGTGCCCGTCCTGCAAAAAGCCCCGGGAATACTACGAACCGGCGAACATGGATTTCTAAGCGCTCCCCCCCTCAAGCGAAACAGCCATGCCATCCGGCCATCCGCCGCCGCAAAAACGGGCGGCGGACGGCGCCTCGCCGGAGAGCTGACGGCACAGGGCGCCATTGGTCGGTGTCTGAATATTCCTTGACAACCGTCGACATTTTTTTTATTTGGTGTCATTTACGCGTTGCTCAGGGTGCCGCCGTGCTTAAATGGGAATCCCGTGAAAATCGGGAGTGGTCCCGCCGCTGTAATCGGGGACGAAATCCGCGTAGGCCACTGTCTGTTCGAGACAGACGGGAAGGTGCGGAAAGTAGGAAGATCCGGAAGCCAGAAGACCTGCCTTGAACATGTGCCGGAGTTGCCCTTCGATGGAAAGCGCATCCGGCATCGGGCAAGGGTGAAGAAAGCTGGGTGCAGCCCTTCAAACCGCATTGGTTTGGAGGGTTTTTTTATTCCCGGACCAACGTTCGGAACCCCTGTAGAACGGTATTATGCCACCGAGAAGGTTTACGGAACTATCATGACGACACAGACTGGAAAATTATACGGCATCGGCGTCGGACCGGGCGACCCCGAACTGATTCCCCTCAAGGCCGTCCGCATCCTCGGCGAGGTGGATGTGGTCTTCGCCGCTTCTTCATCCAAGAACACCTACAGCCTCGCTGTCGACATCGCCGGCAGGCACATCCCCCGGAACACCCCGATCATCAAACTCCCCTTTCCCATGACCAAGGACAAGGGCGAAACCGAGGCGGCCTGGCGGGAAAACGCCCGCACCATCATCTCCCGTGTGGCGGCGGGCGAGCGGGCGGCATTCATCACCCTCGGGGACCCCATGACCTATTCCACCTATGGCTACGTGCTGAAAAATATTCAGGCAATCCAGCCGGACCTTCCCGTCGAGACCATTCCTGGGATCACCTCTTACCAGGCCTGCGCCTCCCGGCTCAACACGCCTCTGGTGGAAGGGGAAGAGTCGCTGCTGATCACGTCAGGTGTTAAGGGGGGTGACCGACTGCGCAGCGCCTCGCCGAAACCCGAAAACATCGTCTTCCTGAAGGCGTACCGGAACGCGGCGGATATCTCCCTCGCCCTCGAAGAGAGCGACATGGCCGACAACAGCGTCGGCATCAGCTGCTGCAGCCTGCCGCAGGAGGAGATCATCCGGGATGTCCGGACCTTCAAAGAGAGGAAGCCCGGCTACTGGACCATCATCATCGCCAAAAAGACGCCCTGAAGTTCTCTGTTCCCGGGCGCCGGAGCATGATCCCCTCAATGTTCGGGGGGAGCACGCAACCGCGCAGCCGTATTACCATTAATTTCACCCAAGGATCGAATCCTTTTCGGCGGCCGCCGAGTTCCGGCGATCCGGCCCTACCATATTTCGGGGTATCCGATATCCACAAAGGCGCTCTCCATCTTCTGCTTGTGGTCGCGCTCCATGGCGGCCAACTCCTGGAAGATCGCCTTCTGCTTGGGGTCGGTGCAGCCGTCGGCCAGGCTGGTGTAGTGATTCATGGCCACTTCCTCCCGTTTCATTGCCAGGGCAAAGGCATCGGTGGGCGTCATGTCGGCTGATACGACCGGCGCCGGCTGGCTTTCGGCCACGTGGTAGTCCCGCTGTTCGTCGAAGGGCAGCTTTTCGGGAATGGATGCCTGAAACCCCTCCAGGATCTCCTGGTGCTTTTTTTCCTCCCGGACAAACGTGAGAAACAAGTCCTTCAAAAACGCATCCTTCATTTTATCGGCGACATCCTGGTAGAATTTCTGGGCGTCGATCTCGCTTTGGATGGCGTTTTTCAAAATGGTGCGGTATTCCTCTCGGTTCATGATTCCTCCAATATGATGTTGAAATGGTATGATGTTGAAATGGGTCGCGGTCTGCCGTGCCTGAGAATGCGGGGAAAGCGGCAGCACGATGATCCCCGTCGGATCACAGGCGGCTTATCCGGTAGCAACTTGTTCCAAATTAATACGCAGCCAGGCTGTTTTCAATCTCGGGGGTGGGGCGCATCCGTCGGGCGACCGCGCCCCGCCGCCGTACGGACACCGGCGCCGCTTCCGCCCGCACCCGGCCCAATAATCCCCATGTGAATCCCACCGCTGCGCCTGAACCCTTGTCCTTTTTCAATTTTTCGACGGCAAGAGATTCCGAAAAGGCCGATTTGATGATATAAAGACGATTCGATACCCTGTTCATGCATCGGCGGCATCCCGGATCGGGCCAGCGGCCTTCCGGGTTCGAACGCGATCGGTTCGTCGACACCCGATACCTGCTTCTCTTTTCCCGGTGGATTCCGGCCGCCCCAGGCGGTCAGCCTGCAATCGGCGACGGCGCTCTGTGCGAGAGGTGACCGACACTTGATCCAAGAACACAAAAAGATCGTCCTCTGGGGTGCACTCCTGGTCTGGTTCGCCGCCGCCGCCGCCGGAGCGCTTTCCTACCGCCGGACAATCAGCGTCGCCGAAGAGCGCCTGGCCGAGCATCTGCGGGCGGACATCCAGAACCCGTCCGAGGGCCCCTACCGGAAGATCTTGGAGTGGATGCGGAACTTTTCAGCGGCGCAGGGGGGGCACGTCGCGCTGGGGGAAGCCGGGCCGGTGCAGGTGTATGTCCGCACATTTCTCCAGGATCTGCCCGCCCTCGTCTATGCAGACGTGGTCACCACGGACGGTCGGGTGCTGGTCCAGGCAGGCGAGGACCCGCCACCGGTGAAACGCCGCATTTCCGTCCATCCCGGCGATGCGGAGCAGCCGTCTGCGGCGGTTGAATTTTCCCCATCCGGCAGGGCGATCGAACGTTTTGCGGCGGACGTCGTCTTCTTCGAGCAGCCGGTCGGACGCATCCAGGTCGCCCGCACCCTGGCCTGGAAAGATCCCAGAGGCCATTACCGGACACTGCTCCTGGCATGGATCGCAGGGGTCCCCCTCCTCCTGGCGGGCATCATTCTCGCCCTGGAATACGGGGAGAGGGCCTACCGGCGCTGGTCGGCCCGGCGGATGGTGGTGGCGCTCATGGCCCTCGATCTTTTCTGGCGGGAAAGAAAGGCCCGGCGCAGGCTCCATCGGGCCGCCGTCATCCATCATATCTGGACCCAGGAGAAAGCCCGCTCGCGCCGGGAGCGTCTGGGGACCGAGGAGCGGGTCGGCCCCTACGTGCTGAAACAGCGGCTGGCCCGGGGCGGCATGGCCGAACTGTTCATCGCCGAAAAAACCCGCGAGAGCAACTTCCGCAAGATCATCGCGCTGAAGCGGATCCTCCCCCACCTCTCCAGCAACCCCGAATTCACCGAGCGCTTCATCCGCGAAGCGAGGATCGCAGCCCTGCTCCAGCACTCGAACATCGTCGCCACCAATGACTTCGGCAGATACGGCGACAGCTATATCATCGCCATGGAGTATGTCCGGGGGCTCAACCTGGCCGAGATACAGGCGCAGCTGAAGCAGCCGCTGAACATCGAGCCGGTCGTCTACATCATCTCCCAGATCTGCCGGGGACTGCACTACTCCCACACCAAGACCGACGATATCACCGGCGAGCCCCTCAACATCGTTCACCGGGACATCAGCCCCCAGAACATCATGATCTCCTATGAAGGCGAGGTGAAGATCAGCGATTTCGGCATCGCCAAGGCGGCCAGCTACTCCGGCTTCACCCAGGCGGGATCGATTCTGGGCAAGCTCTCCTACATGTCGCCGGAGCAGGTCACCGCAGGCGAATCCGTCGACGCCCGGGCGGACATCTACGCCCTCGGGATCGTATTTTATGAGCTTTTGTCCGGGGCTTCCCTTTTCCGTTACGGCTCCGTAGCCCAGGCTCTCGCAGAAATTCCCAGAAGCCGGGTCCGCCCCATCGATACCCTGGTTCCGGGCATTCCGGAGGCCCTTGCGCGCATCGTCATGAAGGCCCTGGAAAAGGAGAGGGACCGCCGCTATCCCACCGCGCAGGCGCTCCTGGAAGAGCTGGAGGCGCTGTGCCGCCAGCTCAGCATCACCTACAGCATGACAGACCTTTCCAATTTCATGAAGCGCCGTTTCAGGGAGCTTCGTCCCCCGGAGGAAGGCATCCCTACCTCCATTCTGTTCGAGGCTCTCCGGGACGTCCTCATGGAATAGGGGACCGATACGCCCCTCCGCCCCGCGAAAGTCAGGGCCCGGTGTTCTCGAGTAGGCGCCGGGCAGTCTCAATGAGCTTCTCAACGTCCCGGTAATCCGGATCCACCTTGGCCCACTCCTTGAGGGCCCTCTCCAGCGACGCCTCCCGCCCCTCCAGAAAGAATGCCTTCCCCTGCTGGTAATGGTATTCATTGAGCTCCTCCCGGGTGTTCTCGATCAGCTCCCGGATGATTTTTTCACAGGTCGGACAGATATCGTTGTATTGGAGTGAAGCCTCGAAATGGCGGACCGCCGCCGACAGCGTTTCCTTGTTCCCAGAGAGCTGCCGTCCCAGCTGAAAATGAGACTTGTAGAGATACTCCCGAACCACCGGGTCCCGAGGATTGACGCCGGCGGCGGCTTCCAGCACCGCTATCGCCCTGGCATACGCCTCCTGCCCAAAAAAGGCGACGCCGTCCTCCCGGCGCTGGATCATCTCCCGGCTGGCGGCGGCCAGCTCGTCGCAGGCGCGGCACCCGGCATCGTATTTCAGCGCCGATTCGAAATGTGATGCCGCATTGGCGTATTCGGCCTCGGCAAAGAGGGCTCTCCCCTGCCGGAGGTGGGCATCCGAGAGCATTCTCCGGATGCCGGGCATGTCCGGGTTGTAAGAGAGGATCTCTTCGAACGACGCAATGGCCGCAGGATAATCCCCGTTCTCCATATGGGTTTTCCCCTGGTGGAGGATTTCCTCGGCCTGCTCGCTTTCCGCGATGCGCCGTCGACAGTCCGGGCAGTTCTGGTTATAGTTGAGCGCCGCGCTGTAGTTGCCTGCGGCGGCGGTAAATTCGCCCCCGGCAAACTGTGCTTCGGCAAGGCGGTGATGGGCCGCATAAAGGGACGCCATTGCCTTTTTGTCCCGGGGGTTGAGGGAGAGAACAAGGTGGAATTCGGCGAGGGCCTCACGCTGGCGGCCGGCATCGAGGTGTGCTGTCCCTGCCGCCATGGATGCCGCCGCCTGCTCGCACTTTTCGATGTAGGCGGCACAGTCATCGCACGCCTTTTCTTGCTGGTAGCGTTCGAAGGCTTTTCCGGCGGCGTCGTATTCACCGGCATCGAAGTATGCCAGCGCTGCATGGTAGTCGTTGACTTCCGGTGCGGCGACCGGCGGCGCCTCCCGTTCCGGCTTCGGTTGTTCGTTTTCCATCCGGGTTTTGGAAGCGACAGGGGCTCTCGATGGCGCCGCAGGAGCGGTGTTGATCTTTTCTGCGCTTTGGATGGCCGCCATGACCAGCGCTCCGTAGCGCTCCCATGCAGCTGCGCCGCCGGCATCGTCCCCGGTTGAAGAAAGGCTGAGAGTGATCACCGGTATGTCCATCTGAATGCCGGCGTAGTAACCGATGGACCCGGTGCTCGCCCCCCATTTTTTGATCTCCAGCAACTTCTTCGCAGCAAGATCTCTGGCAATCGCCTCCGCCCCCGGGCCGTCATAGTCGATGCCCGGTGTTTTCAGCTCCCGAAGGCTGACGATCAGGGTCGGCAGGTAGGTCTCGATGGCGCCGATGACCGCCCGGGTCTCGGGCTGTGGCCTGGCCGAGGTAAAGTCCCGGTTGATGTCCCGTCCCCTGAGGTTGAATCGCTGGTTTTTCCCGACAGCATCGGGATTCACCTCGGGAATTACCACAACCTGCCTTTTCTCTGGAAAATCAGCGGCCATGGGCAGGCGCTCGATCAGCTGTCTGGCAAGGGCGATGCCCGCCGGCTCGTCGCCGCGGATCCCGGCCAGCAACAGTATCCCACCCCTCGACCCCTCGCCCATGACCCATGCACGGATCGGCCGATCCTCAACGGATTTGCCGAGCGTGGTTTCCACCACGTTGACCCTTGCGCCCCCAGCATCATTCAACTTGACGTTTCTGCTTAGCGGGCAGCCCGAGATCAGCAGGGAAATCAGCAGTAATGCCAGCGTGCCGGTGCTGCGAATCGTCATCTTCCATCCCATGAAGCAATCTCCCGGGTTTGAGGTCCATGGCTTCCACCGCGGCAAGAGCCGCGGGCTAATGCAGCGCCGCCTCCTCCACAGTCATGGGGAAGAGGACAGCGGCCGTCATGATCCGGCCGTAGGCGGACCAGAGCTGGTGCGCCGACATCTGCGATGCCTGCAGGGGCAGCTCGAGGGTGACGGTGGGAATGCCCTGGTCAACGCCGGCATAGCTCCCCAAGGATCCCGGCCTCCCGCCCAGCCGCCGCAAGGGCAGACCGCTGATATCGGAAAGCCTCCGGGCCTCTGCTTCAGCGGGGCCGTCATAGTCGATGCACTCCAATGGCTCGTGAATGCTGAGGATCCATTCGGGCTGGAAGGCCTGGATCACCCTGGCGATGGCCCGCGTTTCCGGCTCCGAAAAAGGTACGGCACCGGTTCTTGGACCGGAAAACCAGTTCGAGGCGGCGAAATTGCGGTTCAGGTCGACACCCCGGGCGTTGTAGCGGCTTTGACGCGCCATACCGTCGGGGTTCGCCACCGGAATGATGACGACCTTTCGGTCCTGCAACAGCCGCGGGCGGGCACCGAATTCCTGGACCAGTTGTCGGACCAGCGGCGTGCCGCCGGTTTCATTGCCGTGGATCGAGGCGACGATGAGCAATACCACGCTCCCGGTGCCGATCACGATGCAATCGATGGGGCGCCCCTCCACCGAATGCCCGACAATGTCCCTCTCGGCAACCGCCAACGGAATTGGCGGCGGGGGCCGGCATCCAAAAACCGCCAGAAGCGCGGCCATGAGGAGCACCCCGATGTGGACCCTGTGCGTCATCTTTCTCCGTCGCCCCAAACCTCCCCGACATTGCGATGTCGGGCGGTCCGCATGCGCTTTTTACCATTTCCCATAATTGCACGGTTTCAAATATAAGCGCGGATCCCGGCACGGTCAAACAACGCCCCGCGACGACCTCCGAAATGGGGTGGGGCGTTCATGCCGGGGGAAGGCCTATATCCGGAGGCCCAGCCGGGATCGGCGCCGCCTCGCGCCGCTCTGCCTCCCCCTTGATGCAGCAGATGGCATGATTCCAGACCACGTCATGGGCATAGGCGGGAAAGGCACCCTTGAACACCCGCCAGAAAACTCTCTCGACCGTGCCGCCGCCCCCTTTAAAGTCGAAGGCGGTGTAGATGACCAGCCGGTGGTTGCCGTCCCTGGTGGGGGTGATGTCAAACAGCAGCCGCCCACGCTTCGAGAAGACCTCCGCCACCTCGAAGAGCAGGGCTTTGTCGGGGATGGCCTTGACCAGGCGGACATCCATGGCGACGGGGAGCCGCTTCAGGCTGTAGCGGATCACTGTTCCCACTTCGCCCGGCCGTCCCGATATGCGCCGGACTGCCACGAACCGGAGCTTGAGGAAGCGACGGTCCGGAGCCCCGAACTTTTTCAGCTCGCTGAAAATGGCATTGGCCGAAGCCCGGATCTTGATGGCGTACATCCGCTCCATCTCCGGTTCGGGGTCGAGCGTCACCCCCAGCGGAGCGGAGATCGACCGCTTGAAGTATTCCCGCTTCTCCTGGATAATCACCGTCGGATACCTGCCGTACTCTGCCCAACGGATGCCGAAGGCCGCCTCGGTCAGGATGTTCCTCACGGTTTTGAAAGCGCCGACCGCCACCGAGCGGATCACCGGAAAGCTCGCCAGCTCATAAAATGCGTCCCGGTAGTCGGCGGTGCCGCTGCCGATCTTCCAGAGGACGTCCCCCAGCCGCCACCGCTCTTTTTGCCGAAACTTCATCTCCGTTGCGAACGCCTGGTAGAGGATCCGGCTCAGGAGGGGCATGGCAAAGGCGGTCCGGATCAGGCCGAAGACCACCCGGCCGTAGCGGTTGTCCGTCTCCAGCCAGGTCATCACCCGACCGTATCCCCGGGCGAGGCTCGCTGCATCGACCCCCTCGTGGACCAGGGTCCGGGCCAGGGCCTCGGCGGTGATGAACGCGGAATAGAGGCCGTCCTTGTAAAGCCTTGCCCCCAGGGCATCGCCGACCATGGCGATCCGCTCGGCCACCGGAAACCTGGCGGGCTTCACCGCCATGAAGGGACTGCAGGCACAGGCGATCGGCGGCTTTTCGGAAGAGAGATGGGGGAGGATGGACCGGATATGGGGCAGGCGGAGGAATTCCCGGACGAGCTTCCGGGTCTCCCTTGGCAGGTCGGCGCGGTCGATGCACCTGCCGACCAGGGCCACGGTCAGGTAATCCCCTTTGGGCACCAGCGCGACATGCTCGAGGGGTAGATGCTTCGAGCCGGATTCGATGAAGTAGATCTCCCGGTCCATGTATTTTCGCAGATATTCACGGCCCGGATTGAGTTCAAAAACGAGGGTCCGCCGCACCCCCGGGGGCTGAAATCGGGGCATGACCGATCGGCATGCCGTTAATAGAGCGCTCTCTGCAGGGGCCTGTCCCGGCCGTGGGTTGATGCCGGCGGCGATCGCCACGAAGTCCGGTGTCACCTCTTCGGTCCCCACCCGGGGCGTTTTCACCCGAAGGAGCGGCTTTCCCGAAGGCAGATACTGGATTTCACGAACCTCTCCGGTCCGGATAGCGGCGCCCTCCGCCATGGCCCGCGACAACAGGAAATGATCAAAACCGTCGCGACCGTCCTGCCGGCCGGCGGGAAGACTTCCCCGGAAGACCGCCGTCATCCGCTGTCCCGCAGGCACCCGCAGGGGAAAATTCTTCCAGAGCCCGTGGATCCAGATGTGGGTGAATTCCTCCTGGATCAGCGGGGGCGGGAGGTCAAGGCCGTTCTCCTGCAGAAGACGATAAAGCCGCGGCGAGATGCCGCCCGCGCAGTGGTTGCAGCCCCTGCGGCGCCAGGCCAGGCCCGCCGCACTCCGCGGCGCCCTCTGCTCGATGATCATCACCTCGACCCGGCGGCCGGCCCGCCTCGCATGCCGGAGCAGATGCAGGGCAAAGAATGTACCGGCCGGCCCGCCGCCAACAACGCA
>CAJXSB010000036.1 GCA_913060435.1 uncultured Desulfococcus sp. | reverse complement strand
CCGTGAGGTTTCGGCTGATGCCGTTTCTCCGGATCCGTGCGGTCCGGATCGACGGCAACTTCCCGGTCTTCGAGCGGGAGGTGCGAAATGCCATGAGCTTTCATTCGGGGGGGCGGTTTGTCGCCGGGAAGGTCGCCGCCCAGGAGGCGGCGGTGGTGCAGCTCTTCCAGAAGCAGGGGTATGTCGACCCCGCCGTCCGGATCCTGGCGTCACCCGATGAAAAGGCCGGGCTCGTCAACCTCCGGGTGAGGATTGAGAAGGGGCGGTTTTTCCAGATCCGACGGTTCGAGATCGAGGGGAACCGTTCGTTCTCGGACTTCCGCCTGAAGCTTCGGACGGATGTCTGGAAAAAATCCCTGCTCTTTGGAGGGATCAAGCGGTTCGTCCAGAAAGATCTGGACGAGGATGTCAAGGGGCTCCTGAAATTCTACCGCACCAAAGGGTATGCCGATGCAGCGGTGGCGGCCCGGGTGGAGAAGGACCCTGCAAGTGGTGCGGTCGATGTCCGGGTGACCATCGAAGAGGGCCCCCGGTACAAGGTCACCTTCGAGGGCTGCGAGGCCTACTGGGCGTGGTGGACCCTTCGGCGGGAGCTGGCTCTGGAGGGCGGCAACCGAAATGACGCAGGGTTGCGGAAAAGCCTTCGGAACATCCGCAGGCGTTACCGGAGCGATGGATATCTGGAGAGCCGGGTGGCTGTGGCGAAGCCTGAGTCGGAGGGCGGTGCAGAGGGAACCCGCAACATCCGTATCGTGATCAACGAGGGGACCCAGTCCATCGTTCGGGAGATCCGGATCGAGGGCAATGAGGCCTTTGACGACGCCAGGATCCGGAAGCAGATGCTGACACGGCCGCCCGGCATCTTTGCAGAGGGCGGGTACGAGCCCCGGCGGCTGCGGGACGACATCGGCGCCATCAGGTCCCTCTATCTTCAACATGGCTATCGGGAGACCGAGGTGTCGCGGGAGATCGTATGGGATTCGGAGGCCCCTGAGGAGGATGAGGGCGCCGTGGAGCGTCCCGCGCCGGCGGCAGACGGCGACCCGGGCGGGGCCGATGCGGCTATGGCGGAGGGCCGCGGCGAACGCTACGGGGATTTGACCCTGACCATCGATGAAGGCGTCCAGACTCGCGTGACATCCCTGGCCATTACCGGTGCCACGGCGGTTCCCGCCGACACCTTGACGGCTGCCCTCAGCCTCAAAAAGGGCGAACCCTACCGGGAATATATGCTCAAAAGCGATGAAGAAGCGATCGTCGCTCTCATTGCAGAGCAGGGGTATCCCTTCGTACAGGTTCGGGGGTCGGCCTCCCTGAGTGCCGACGGCACCGGCGCCGACGTCGCCTACACGGTGTCGGAGGGGCGGAAAATCAATGTCGGCGGGGTCTATTTTTCGGGAAATTTCCGGACCGCCGAGGAGATCCTGAGGAACGAGCTCGAATTTCAACCCGGCGACCCTTTCTCCGCCCGCAAGCTCCTCGAGAGCCAGCGGAACATCCAGGACATGGGCGCTGTCGATTCGGTCCGGTTCCGGATGCCCGGCCTGAAGTCGGCGACGGACACGGCCGTCATCCTGATGACGGTCGAAGAGGAGCGGCCCTACTGGCTGGAGTTGAGCCTGGGGTACGACACGGAGCGGCATCTCTTTGCCAGGGGCTCGGGCGGCGACCGGAACCTCTTCGGGCGCAACAAGGACCTTCGGGGGACCCTCGAGATCAGCCAGATCGGCTACCTCGCGGATGCCTCGCTGACGGAACCGCGCGTGTGGCAGAGCCGGATCTCGTCGACCAGCTCCCTCTTTGCGGAAAAACGCGAGGCCTTCAACCAGGATTTCGGGACGCGGCGTTTCGGCGTCTCCCAGTTCTTCAACCGATGGTTCTGGGATGACGACCTGAACGTGGGGCTCTCCCTGAGCCTGGAGAGACGCGAACAGTACATGCGGGACGGACGGCCCATCCCCGAGGGGG
Source organism: uncultured Desulfococcus sp. (assembly GCA_913060435.1). Lineage (GTDB taxonomy): Bacteria > Desulfobacterota > Desulfobacteria > Desulfobacterales > Desulfococcaceae > Desulfococcus. The sequence goes on along the minus strand of CAJXSB010000036.1, from coordinate 17,577 downwards.
AAGAGGACCTGTACACCCCCCGGACGGTCTTCATCGCGACGCCGTCTGCGGTCTACAACACGACGGACTCCTACAGCCGTCCGACCCGCGGTGTTTACGCCTCCCTGTTTGTGGACATCTCCAACGGGCTCCAGGAGTCCCTTGACAACTTCGTCAAATACCGGCTGGAGACCCGCTATTATCTCACGCCTGTGGAGAAGCTTACCTTTGCGTTGCGGGGAAGGTATGGCTATATTAGTCCATATGGATCCGAGAGCGTGATCCCGGACGACCAGCTCTTCTATCTGGGCGGCACCTCGACGGTGCGGGGGTTTGATGAGAATCTCCTGCGGGCGGATGCCGGGGGAACCGCCGTCGGCGGCCGGGAGGCCCTGCTGGGAAACCTGGAGGCCCGATATGATCTGGGGCTGAACCTGGAGGCGGCGCTCTTCTACGACGTCGGCAGCGTCCGGAAGGCGGACAAACCCGGGGGGTCCGACGATTTCCGGTCATCGGTCGGCCTCGGGCTCCGCTATGTCACCCCCATCGGTGCAGTCGGCCTGCTCTATGGGTGGAAACTCGATCCCCGCGATGAGGAGGACGACGGCCGGCTTCATTTTTCCATCGGCTACACATTCTGACGGCCGGAAACGAAACCGGAATACAACTCCGGCATCAACTTTGGCATCGAGGAGGCATCGCCATGTCGGTACTGATGGAATTCGCCATGTTCCCGACGGACAAGGGGGAAAGCGTCAGCGCGGAGGTCAGCCGGATCATCGAGATGATCCGCGCCAGCGGTGTCGCATACCAGCTGACCCCGATGGGGACGATCATCGAAACCAGGACCGTCGCAGAGGCTCTTGAGATCGTCGCGCGGGCCCACGAACTGCTGGCGTCCGACGCCCAGCGTATCTACGCCACCGTGAAGCTCGACATCCGGAAGGGAAGGGACGGGCGGATGGCGGGCAAGATCCGCTCGATTGTGGACAAGATCGGTGATGTCGGCAGTGACATCGATTGAACCCTGGAAAAAGGAGGATGACGTATGCGCATCATGCAGGATTGGAAAAACGGGCGGGAAATGGTCCGAAAGCCCGGTCGGAGAATCGTTCTCAAACTAACCCCGATTGTCGCCGCCGGTCTGATGCTGGCGGTCGTTTTCGCCGGGGGGGCATCGGCGGGCGACAGCCAGGAGATGGGCGGGTGGGAGGTCGACGGCGCCTATAACCAGCTGTACAAGAGCAGTGAACGGGATCGGCTCAAAGGCGATATTGAAAAGATCATCGAGGTCGTACCCATGGAAGGTATGTCGCCTGGCGTGGCGTTGATCGTGAAGGATGTCGACGGCGACCGGGTGACGGTCCACATCGGGCCAAAGTGGTTCGTCGACTCCGACGGCATGGGGCTCCGGAAGGGAGATCGGGTGAAGATCAAAGGGGCTTGGGCTGAAATCGGGGACCAGGACGTCTTCATCGCCTCCAAGGTGAAGCGGAGCGAGTTCGACGAGTACAAGGTGCGCCTTACCCGGAACGGCTTTCCCTTCTGGTGCATGAGCGAAGCGGAGCTGGCCCGGGAACGCGCGAGTGAATAGCCCGGTATTCCGAATCGGGCGGCGGGGGACCTGATCCAGGCCCCCGCATTTCTGCCTTGCCTCCATCCTTTCGTTGAAAAACGACCGAAAATCTGATAAATAATCCACAAGGAGGCACTGCGTGGACCCCAAAAAACGGATCGTCATCATTGATGACCACCCCTTGTTCCGGGAGGGGCTCAAGACCATTCTGGGCCGCAGCGACAGTTTCGAGGTGGTCGGGGAGGCGGGCAATGCCGCCCAAGGCCTGAGGCTGATCAAAAGCCTCAAACCCGACCTGGCGATCGTGGATGTTTCCCTGCCGGACCGCAACGGAATCGAGCTGACCCGGGATATCCTGAAGTGCTCGGACGAAACGCGGGTGATGATGGTCAGCATGTATTCCAAGATCGACTACATCGTCCGGTCGTTCCAGGCCGGCGCTGTCGGCTACCTGGCCAAGGAGTCGGCTGCCGACATGCTCCTCAAGGGTATCGGGCATGTCCTCGAGGGGGACTATTTCATGGACACGAAGGTCTCGGAAAAGGTGGTCAAGAAACTCGCGGAGATCCCCGAAAAGAAGACCGCGGTCACCGCCGAGGGCTACGAATCCCTGACGCCCCGGGAGCAGGAAGTGATGAGCCTCCTGGGGGAAGGCTTTTCCGCCACCCAGGTGGCTGAAAAACTGTTCATCAGCCCCAAAACCGCTGAAAACCACCGGGCGAACATCATGCGCAAGCTCGGCCTGCACAGCACCATCGAGCTCATCCGGTATGCCGCCAAGATCGGCATCATCGACGTCGACCTCTGGAAAGAGTAGCCCCCGCTTTTTCGCCCTGCCCCGGCACGTTTCCTTGTGGTGTTTCTGGATCGCCTCCCGGCCCGGGAGAATTTCCCAGCCAAAATGAAGACAAACCCCTATAGACAACAAAATTAGACCTCCCGTACTATACATTTATTCGAAACCTTTCATGCGTCGGGGAAAAGCGATGGAAAAAATCGTTGAGAGAGATATCTGTGTCCTGGGACCACCGGGAGCGGCGATCTGTGTCAGCCATTTCAACAGGTCGGACGGCGCCATGGCCCGGACCTTCAACTCGTGGAACGAAGGCATCTGCTTCCATTCCGCCAGCGCTTTCAGGGCCGGAGCCGTTGTCCGGGTCCGGTCCTGTCGCCCGGAGGGCGGGTGTGCCGGCAGGGCCGTGGGCCCGCCGATAAACGCCCTGGGGGTGGTGACGCGCTGTCGGAGGCTTTCTGATGCAGATCCGGCGATGTACGAGGTGAGTGTCCGCTATTTCCTGCCGGAGTGGTGAGACTGGTTTTCGATGAGACCTGCATAAAATCGGTATGTTTCTTGCGTATACTTATTCCCGTCTGGCAATTCCATTCGACCCGAGGGCTCGTCCGGAAAAATGTTCAGTGGTTGTTGATATCGCTTTTGTTTGGAATGAACCTGCATGGATCCATTGAAATGAAGCCGCATGGATCCACGCCCGGTCATTCAGCATCATGCGGAAAGGATTGCTGACGGGATCTGGAGCGATATTCATGGGCGCCAAATTTTGGCGGAAAATGCCAAAATGTGTTCGACGCGAGGCAGCCCAGCGCCGCCGCCATTCCTGCAGGCCGGAATTTTCCTCGAAAGGGGGCGACGGGGCACGCTTCCCGGCCTGCATGCACCCCACTCGAAACCGACGGCATTTTCATCCGGATCAGCGAAGGAGGCGAAAATATGGCACTAATACTGATGGTCGAAGGCGAGTCCCCCTCCCGGCGATATGTCAAGAACGCACTTGCGGATGACGGATATCGAATCATCTCCATTCAGGACCCATCGGCGATATGGGCGTATATCACCCGCTTCAAACCGGACCTGGTCCTGTTGAATGGACTCTCGAAACAGTTTCAAAGCTACGACCTCCTGAACGACATCAAATCGCGGTCGCCGGGGTTTCCTGTCCTCGTTTATATGGTCAAGGACGATGACGCGCTGAAGAAGCTGAAGCAGGCCATTGCGCTGGCGTTGTTCGAGGTTCGGTTCAGCAGGAAGAAGAAGCGAGCGTCCTTCGCCGCACCGTTGAAGCGGAAGGAGCTTCCGACGACGGTGTAGGCGCATCATCCGGCAGCGCACCCAAGAACGGCAAAAGGGGAAAATGAGGTGCTGCCGAGGCCTTGGGATCGGAGGCAAATGTACCAGGCCGGCATCGGTCATTTGTCCAACGTTTCAGATCGGTGAGGAGAGCCATGGCAGTCAATTTTAAGATGGTATCCCAAAGAAATGGCGGCGGACGATACATCCGCCTCACGGGGGATTTCGACGGCTCCTCCGCATGTGAACTCATCAACGCCCTCGAAGAATACAGCGGCAGCGGCAGCGTTGTGGTCGATACCTGCGGCCTGCTGTCCATCCATCCATTCGGCAGGGGTGTCTTTCAAAAATACTGCGCCGGCAGGAAGCTTCCCACCAATGTCACTTTCACCGGCAAGTTCGGGAGCACCATCAGGCCCCAGCGCGGGATGTCCATTTAGGGCAATTTCCCGGTGGCATGCGGCTCCGCTTCCGTGGACGGCGGTTCCATGGCGGGGGCCGATCCGTAGAATGCCGCCGCAAGCCGCTTTTTTTTGCCAGGTGGAGGAATCCTGTGTTATGGATAATTCCGGAGAAGGAGGCATCCATGGGGATTCATGAAAAGCTGGCGGCGCTGGAGCATATTTATCGCGTTTACGAAGATGCCCTCGTCGGATATGACGTCGCATGCCGCAGGGGATGCGACCGGTGCTGCACCCGAAACGTCACCTTGAGCACCCTCGAGGCCTACAAGATATCGATCCACCTCGTTAAGCACGGAGAGGAGGCGCTTTTCGGGAAGCTTTCTTCGGTGCTCGGAAAGCCGCGCTTCATCCCCCGGATCACGACCAACGGTCTGGCAGAGATCTGTCTGCGGGGCGAGGATCCCCCGGAAGAGGCGAGCGATCCCGACTGGGGGCCGTGCCCCCTGCTGGCGGACGGCGAATGCCCCCTCTACGCCGTCCGCCCGTTCGGTTGCCGGTGCATGGTCTCCGCCAGGCGCTGCGATGAGGCCGGCTTCGCGGAGATGGCGCCATTTATCGTCACCCTCAACAACGTCATGCTCCAATATATCGAGCATATCGACCGGGACGGCTTTTCCGGCAACCTGGCCGACCTTCTCACGTTCCTGGCGTCGGACGAACACCGGCGAAGGTACCGGGAGGGAAACCTGGACAGTCCACCCCCCGGCCTGATCCCAAACCGTCCGGTCCGCGCCCTGATGGTGCCGCCGCGGCACCGCGAAAGAATCATGCCCATCATCAAAGCCCTTGAAAAGGTGCCTCCGGGCTAACCCGTTCGGACCGTCTGCAGCTACAGCCCCAGGAGTTCCCGGGCATTTCCGCCGCAGATGGCGGCGGTCTCCTCGGGAGAGATGCCGGATTTTTCCATGTCGCCGAAATAACGGCCCGGCTTGAGCAGCGGGTAGTCGGTCCCCAGAAGGACCTTGTCCTGCCCCGCCATTTGACCCGCCATGGCATAGATGTCGACGTCATAGAGAAACGGCGATGCCGCCGTATCATACCAGACATGCTTCAGGGTGGCTTTGACCTCCCTTTTGAGAAGATTATAGAAGAAGATCCCTGCGCCCCAGTGGGCCAGAACGATGGTGTTCTCCGGAAACGCCTGAAGCATCCGGTAGATCTGAACGAGGGTGTTGGGGCTTTTTCCCGGGTAGGTGTGCCCGACAGGCTCATTGGTGTGGATCAGGGTGATCCGCCCCTGCTCCCGGCAGAGGGCCATAATGGGGTCCAGGGCGTCGATGCAGGCTTCGTCGATGCCCGACTCGTAGAAGGCCAGTTCGCCGACGCCGCGGAGACCTGCGTCCAGACAACGCTCGGTTTCGGCGGCAGCCTCGGGGTTCATGGCATCGAAGCAGGCAAGGCCGATGAACCGGTCCGGATATTTCTGAACCGTTTCAATGATGTAATCGTTCTCCCGCTTAAAGGTATCCGCATTTCGCCAGGGGAAGCCGAAAATGACGGACTTGTCGATGCCCTCCTCGTCCATCATTCGGAGGGTCTCCGTTGCCCCCACCAGTTTCGATTTGGGCGATTCGTAGAGCAGCTTGAAGGCCGTTTCGTCCGGGAAATAGGTCGAACGGTCGTCGCGGATGTTTTTCGAAAAGACGTGGACATGGAAGTCAATGATCATATCGTGCCTCCAGAAAGGTGGGTCCATCGGTGGAAAAATGCCTTTGACATTTCAGGGATTCGCCATTATTCAGGTGAGGGCTGCGGCGGGGGTTGGGCATTCGACCCAGCCTCCACGGGGCGTCTCCAGGGGGAGGCGGCCAGCGGATAATCTTCTCCGTCGGCATCCGTCTGAGGCGCAGTCCGACAAGATCGTTACATTATGAACAAAAGCGCGATTTGATCAAGGATAATTTTGAGGGATGTTTTTCAGGTCGCCCTGCTTTCGAAGGAGGACGCATGTATTTTGACAAGGCCGGCATAGAGAATACGGAAAAGACCCTCGAACTGGCGTTCGAACGTTGCAAAGCCCTGGGCATCGGCGAGGTGGTCGTCGCCTCCACCAAAGGCGGAACGGCCTTCAAGGCCCTCGAGATCTTCAAGGGGATCCAGGTGGTGGTGGTCACCTATCACTGTGGATTCAAGGAGCCCTTCAAGAGCATCATGCCGGCCGAGGCAAAGAGCGAGCTGATCCGGAGAGGGGCTGCGGTCGTCTCGGCCACCCATGCCCTGTCCGGCGTGGAGCGGGCCGTTGCCAAAAAGCACTCCGGCATCTACCCGGCCCTGCTGATCGCCGATACGCTCCGGCTCTTCGGCCAAGGGGTCAAGGTGGCCGTGGAGGTTTCCATCATGGCCGCGGATGCCGGCCTCCTTTCCGGAGCGGATATCATCGCCGTGGGCGGCACCGGACGGGGAGCCGATGCCGCAGTCGTCCTCAAGCCGGCCAACCAGTCGGACATGTTCGACATCCGTGTTCGGGAAGTGATCTGCAAACCCCGGGAATTCTAAAATGTTTTTTCTGATCGGCGGCATCACGCCGAAGATAAAGGTTCTGGATGAAAAGCCGGTGATCTGTCCGGTGTGCGGTCTGGCCCAGGCCTACTACAAACGGGTGGACTACTGGCTGAACCTTTTTTTCATCCCGATCGTCCGGGTCAAGCGTGGTGAGCCCTTTTTGATGTGTGAGCGGTGCGAGCGGAGCGTCCACGAAATGGGCGATGAATACCAGGCCGCCGTGGAGCGCCAGGACAAGCGCTGCGGGCATTGCGGGCGGGCGCTGCATCCGGAATTCCGCTACTGCCCCCATTGCGGGCGGGAAGTGCCCCGGCGAAATGATGGATAGCGCTATAGAGGAACCAGGGAGATCCGTTCCGGGGGTGGTGGAGCGCCATGTGGTCCTGGTGGCGCCGGAAGTGCACTGGAACACCGGAAACATCGGCCGGACCTGCCTGGGCGCCGGGGCGTTTCTCCACCTGGTCAAGCCCTTGGGGTTTTCCCTGGCCGACCGTCAGGTCAAGCGCGCCGGACTCGACTACTGGCCGAAGGTCCGGCTGTCGGTCTGGGAGAGCTGTGACGAATTTTTTACAGCGACAGCCCCGGCGCCGGCCGAGACGGCGGTATTCGCCAAAACCGGATCCCGGCCGTTCTGGGAGATGGATCGGCCCCGGCGATTGTTTCTCGTCTTCGGCTCGGAAACCAAGGGGCTTCCTGCGGACGTTCTCGCCCGATATCCGGCGCGGACCTATCATATCCCCATCACGCGGGAAGTGAGGTGCCTCAATCTTTCCACGAGTGTGGGCATCGCTCTCTACGAGAGCCTTCGAACCCTCTCCCCCACGCACGCCTGGTCGTGACCGGACCCCTTGACGCGCATCAGCGGGCATCATGGACGTTTCAGGAAGGCTTCCACCCAGCAGCCCATCTCCTCCAGCGCCTCCGGGGCAGCCCATCGAATACCGGGATCGGCCTTGAACCAGGTGTACTGCCGCTTGGCGTAGCGGCGGGTGTCCCGCTTCAGCGTCCGGACGGCCTCATCCCACGGGAGGCGCCCTTCGATGAAGTCGGCCATGTGGCGGTAGCCGATGGATTTCATGGATTTGAGGCCGGCGTCATACCCCATTTCGAGGAGCCCCAGCACCTCCGACAGCAGCCCCGAATCGAGCATCATCTCCACGCGGCGGTTGATGCGGTCGTACAGGGCCGTCCGCGCCATCTCCAGTCCGATCTTGAGGGTGCGGAACGGCGCTTCGCCGAACCGGTGGGTCGAATGGTGGTCTGAGATCGGTCTGCCCGTGGCCTCGAACACCTCGAGGGCGCGAAGGATCCGAACCCGGTCGTTGGGGTGGATCCGCCGCGCGGCCTCGGGGTCCATCTTTGCCAGCCGCCGGTGCATGGCGGCGGGGCCCTCCTCTGCCAGTGCTTCCTGCAGCTGTTTTCGGATCCGGGCGTCGGTGGCTTTCGCCTGGAAGATTCCCTGGGTCAGTGCCTTGATGTATAGGCCTGTGCCCCCGGCGACAATGGGCAGCATGCCCCGCCCGGCGATCTCCGCTGCAGCGGTGCGGGCCAAGACGGCAAAGCGGGCCGCATCAAAGGGCTCGTCAGGCGCCACGATGTCGATCATATGGTGCGGCGCGGCGGCCTGCTCTTCCGGGGTCGCCTTTGCCGTTCCAATATCCATCCGGCGGTAGACCTGCATGGAATCCGCGCTGATGATTTCACCGTTGAAGCGCTGGGCCAGTGTGATGGCCACGGCGGTCTTGCCGATGCCGGTCGGCCCGCAGATCACGACGATGCTCTGCTTTTCCCGGTGTGGATGTATCACTGGGGTCCTTTTCCATGCTCCCGGCCATAGCGACGGGGAACGTTTATCTCAGCAATTGCCTGCGGAAGAAAAAAGGCGTATGTAGGGGAGGCGTGCCGGTCGCACGTCCATGCCCGGCGCATCATTTCCGCTCGGCTTTCGATTTCCATCCGCCGCCGCTGGCCTCCGGTCATCGGATGCAGGAAAATCGAACGCCAGCAAGCTATACTATATCATGACCACACGATTGGAAAGGGCATATCCAGGCCATGTGGCATTTCCGGAGGGTGGCAAAGGACCTCGACGGCAAATCTCTCAGGCGAAGCCCGCCCATGGGGCGGCCCAGGATCATGGTTTCGATATCCAGATGGTTCACGGGGTTTCCGGGGCGGATCTCCATAACCAGCTTCATCCTTCTCATCGGGACGGGAACGCTGCTTCTGATGCTCCCCGTTTCCGTGAAGACCGGCCGCCTGGGTTTTGTGGACGCCCTCTTCACCGCGACCTCTGCCAGCTGTGTCACCGGCCTGATTGTCGTGGACACCGCCGGAAGCTTTTCCCTCTTCGGACAGGGCGTTATCCTGCTGCTGATCCAGGTGGGCGGGCTGGGAATCATGACGCTCTCCACCCTCTTTCTGCTCATCGCCGGGCGGCGCCCCGGCATCATGGAGCGTCAGGTCATCCAGGGGGCATTTACCCATCGGGGGGCGACGCCGCCGTCGACCATCGTCAAGGAGGTCATCCTCTTTGCGTGTCTGATCGAGGGGATCGGAGCCGTGCTGCTTTTCTCTTCTTTTCTGGTGGATGCACCGCCGTCAAGGGCGCTTTATCTTGCCGTATTCCACGCGGTCAGCGCCTTCTGCAATGCCGGGTTCTGCCTCTTTTCCGACAGCCTGGCGCGCTACCGGGGCGACTGGCTGCTCAACCTGACCATCGGCGCCCTCATCATCGCCGGCGGGATCGGCTTTTTCGTTCTTTCGGAGCTGAAAGGGCACTTCCCGTTTTCACGCCGCACCTGGCCGAGGCTCAGCCTCCATTCCAAGATTGCGATTCCCGCCACCGCTGTGCTGGTTTTTGCCGGCACCGCAATGGTCCTCTGCCTGGAATGGGAAAACACCCTCGCACCCTTGGCGCTTCCCGATCGCCTGCTTTCGGCCTTCTTTCAGTCGGTCACCACCCGAACGGCCGGATTCAACACCTTGCCCGTTTCCCGACTGTCCAACGCAACCCTTTTTCTTTTCATCATGCTGATGTTCATCGGCGGATGCCCCGGTTCGTGCGCCGGGGGCGTGAAGACGACCACCGTTACGACCCTGATGCTGCTCGGCTTCTCGCGGCTCCGCGGGCATGATCAGCCCCGCGTCTTCCATCGTACGATCTTCAGCGGCAGCTTGTGGCGGGCGATCAACGTCGTCATGATCTCGCTGCTTGTGGTCGCCGCGGCCACGATGCTGCTTCTGATGTCGGAGCTGGGAGGCATGTCGCATCTCGAAAGCCGTGGACAGTTTCTCGAACTTTTTTTCGAGGTCGTCAGCGCCTTCGGCACCGTGGGGCTCTCCACCGGCGTCACGCCGGGCCTTTCCGTCCCGGGAAAGCTGCTGATCACCGTGGTGATGTTCGTCGGGCGCCTGGGGCCGCTGGTCGTCGGCATCGCCATCAGCCGCCAGCGGCACTCTCGTTTTACATATGCAGAAGAAAATATCATGGTGGGGTAGGGGATGAAACAATATGCGATCATCGGTGTCGGGAATTTCGGGCGATATCTGGCGGTGCACCTCTACCGCAAGGGACACGCGGTACTGATTGTCGACCGTCGCACGAGTGTCATTCAGGAGCTCAAGGACAGCGTCAGCCACGCCGTTGTGGCGGATGCCACCGACAAGCGGGCCCTGGAGGAGATTGGCGTGAAGGATATGGACGCGGTGATGGTCTGCATCGGCGGCGCCAGCCTGAGCAACTCGATCCTGGCCACCCTCAACCTGCATGACATCGGCGTCAGGCGGCTGATGGCGAAGGCTGCCAGTGACGCCCATGCCCGAATCCTAAGGAAGATCGGTGCGGACGAGGTCTTTTTTCCCGACCGGGACCAGGCCGAAATGCTGGGGGAGCGGCTGCACAACCCCCATATTCTCGACTATCTGCCGTTTATCGAGGGGTACAGCATGGTCCAGCTGGCGCCCCCGAAATCCTATATCGGCAAGCGTCTCAAGGATCTCGACCTGATCAATCGATATGGGGTTCAGGTCGTTGCCATCAAGGCACCGGCGCCCGAGCGCCTCAACATGATCCCCACAGGGGCGTATGTGCTCAAGGACGGCGATGACATGATCATTCTGGGGCCCGATGCAGCCCTGGACCAGCTTCGGAAGAAGGCGGAATGATTATTCGCGGCCGCCGGTGTCGTGTCGGGCCCGTTCATAAAGGCTTTGGCGTCGGTTCGGCAGGAAAAAGCGCATTTTGTGGCCGCGGACCCGGGCCATGGCGTCGGCCGAAAGATCCGTCACGATCATCTCCTCCCGGCCGCTCAGATTTTTTTCGATGATGTTGCCCGACGGATCGATGACCATGGCGATGCCGGGGAACTGAAGCCCGTTGGCATTCTCGCCCGCCTGGTTGCATGCGATGACGTAGAGGCTGTTGTCAAAGGCCCTGGCCGGCAGGTGGCGCCGCCAGGAGCGGTATTTCTCCTCCGGGGTGCCCCGCGGCGAAGCGTGTGGCATGAAGATGATGTCTGCGCCCTTCTGCGCCATGAGCGTCGATAGGTCGGGGAAGTGGGTGTCGTAGCAGAGCTGGATACCGAAAGTAATTCCCGCGAAGTGGAAAACGGGAACATCCTCGCCGGCGGCATAGACGAACTGCTCGGGCGGGGCGACGTGCACCTTGCGGTAGATGCCGAGTGCACCGTCGGGAAAGGCGGCCAGGTGGCTGACGAAGAGCCGGCCATCTACCCCTTTTTCGGCCATGCCGCCCAGAATAGCGATCCCCTCCTGCGTCGACAGGCGGGAAAGCCGGCTGCTGATGGGCCCCGGCACCGGCTCCGCCACCGCCTGGATGTCCGGTCGGCTGGTATATCCGGAGATGTTCATCTCGGGAAAGCAGATCAGGTCCGCTCCCCGGGCTTTCGCCGTCCGGACCATGGCCTCCATCCGTGCCATGTTCCGCTGGATCTTCGGTGCGGCGGAGTGAAAGATGGCCGCGGCAATGCGAATGTCTCTCATTTAAAGATCGAAGTGGGCCCTGATTTTGTATACGTTGGTTGCCGGAAGGTTGATGATGTCACGGACCCCGGTGACGGCGGCGATGTCCCGGAGATTCGCCTCGATCTTCGCCATGGATGGGGCGATGAAGGTGAACCAGACATTGTAGGCGTTTTCCCGGGTGTAATTGTGGGTGACGCCCGGATACCGGTTCACGGTGGCGGCAAAGCGCGCGAGTTTGTCTTGAGGTACCTTGGCGGCGCAGAGTGTGCTCACAAAGCCCAGCTTCCGGGGATAAAAATTGCCGCCGATTCTTCGGATAATGCCGCACTCCTTGAGCCGGACCATGCGCTGGATGATCTCCTTTTCCGGAATGCCGAGCTCCTGGCCGATCTGGGCATAGGGGCGTGGGGAGATGGGAAAGTCGGACTGGATCCGGTTCAGGAGCCGGCGGTCTGTGTCGTCCATCAGCGCTTCGGGCGCCAGAGCCTCGCATGTGTCATCCGGCGGCGGTGCTGCAGATGCGCTGCACGAAAGTTTATCCATGGGGCATTCCTTTCAGAGGGGCATTCCTTTCAGAAAGCGGAGGTGCAGCTTCCGGTTTCGGGGGCCGTCGAATTCGCAGAAGAATATCCCCTGCCATGTCCCAAGGACCAGGCGGCCGTTCTCGATGGCGACCAGCGCTGAGGCGCCCACGAGGCTCGCCTTGATGTGGGCGGGGGAGTTCCCCTCCAGGTGGCGGTAGTCGGCATCCCAGGGGATGATGCGGTTCAGGATCATGAGAATGTCTTTCCTGACGGTCGGGTCGGCATTCTCGTTGATGGTTACCGCCGCGGTGGTGTGGGGGACATAGAGCATGCATGCTCCCGCCCCGACGTTCTCCGCGGTGACGGCGTCCTGAATATCTTTTGTGATATCGATAAGTTCTGTTTTGCTTCTGGACGTAATCGGAAGAATCATCGGTTCCGCCTCTATGGAGGAGCGGCCTGCTGCCAGGGTTTGGGAGCAGGGCTCTGTGAGTTGATGGCCGTTCACCAAGCATTAATTTCTATCGGAACGAAAGGTCAAAGTCAATATGAAATCAGTTGTTGGCAACAGTATAAAATTGTTCAAAAAAATAATCCGGTGATCTGGCAAATCTTTCTGAGATCAATTTTCATGTTGACAATTTTAAATCATAAATATAAACATCCTAATAAAAAATTCATCGAGAGGCTCATCCCAAGGCTATATACATATATGTATATGTAATTGAATTACCGTTCAAACACAATGAAGAGGGGGTTTTCCTAAATGGCAACAATCGAATTTAAAGGTAAAGAATTTGACGTTGACGAAGACGGTTTCATCACGGATTACAAGCAGTGGAGCCAGGAGTGGGTCGAGTACGTCAAAGAGCAGGAGGGCATTGACGAGCTGACCGATGAGCATCAGCTGGTCGTCAAGGTTCTGCAGGAATACTACGAAAAGAACGGTATCGCACCCATGGTCCGTGTCCTCTCCAAGCTGACCAAGATGAAGCTGAAGCACATCTACGAGCTGTTTCCCTCTGGGCCGGGCAAAGGCGCCTGTAAGATGGCCGGACTGCCGAAACCGACCGGCTGCGTCTAACTCGATTTTCAGCAGCGCGTTCGTTTACTGAAGTGTAATGGGGTGATGCCAATCACCCCATTTTTTGTGCCCGCTGCCATGCTGCGGCAGATATTCTCTTTCCGTACCGGGGCTGCGACACGCCATCCCGCCGGCCCGGTCCCATCATTGCCTCCGGACCGGGTGCTTCGCCAGGAAAACCACGGCCGTCCTGACCCTCTTTTGGCGCATATGCGGCCCTGCAGCAACGGATCGGCATCCCAGAACCACCGACCACCGGTGCCGCCCAATCCCCTTGTTTTGTGGATGTGATGAGGATGATCATGGCGCCGAATTCTGATCTCAAGGCTTGATTTTCGGTTGAAAATCCGTCAGAAAGGACGGGGTCAACCAAACATCAGGAGGCTTCCCATGATGAGCCCTGCCCGCCGAAATGCCGTTCTGCTTCTCCTCGCCGGGGGGATCGCCGTTATCATCGCTGCATATGTCAAGCTGTCCCGCGTCTCCGCTGAAGTGCACGGGGCGTTTGTTCACGGCATTGCCGAACGCACCCAGATGAGGCTGAACCTCTTCACCCAGCCGATTGTCGACAACCTCCTGATCATCAATGAATGGAGTGGCGAAAACCGTCTCGACCTTTCGAGGATCGCCGACCTCAATGCGCTCTTCATTCCCATCATCGAAAAGGTTCCGCATATCTCCGAGGTGCTCATCGGCGATGCCACCGGTGCCGAATATCGGCTCTACCAGGGCGACGGCGCATGGATTACCCGATTCCAGGACCCCGGCGTCCAGGGCGGCCAAAGCTTTTTCCAGCGATGGCGAACCGCCGGTCAGGCCGCGGCCGAGTGGTCGGAACCCCGGGGGGAAGCGCCGCGCGAAAAGGCCTGGTACCGGGAGGCGGTGGAACATACCGATGGGGGCGAGGTTGTCTGGACCTCATCACGGCAGGCGGGCGGCGCACCGGGCGATTTTCTGTCGGCCTCGATTCGTTTGAAGGAGAAGGAGAAGGCTCCCGCGGCTGTCGCTGCATTCAAGGTCCGGATGACGGACGTGCTCACACTCAAGCAGCAGCTCCGGGCGACACCCAACACCCGGGTCTTTCTGATGGACGGCAGCGAATCGGTTTCAGAGATCGCGCTGGAAAAGGCGGTCGAGGTCAGCGATCTCGATGCGGCGGCACCGGCGCCGTCGGGGGACGGCGTCCTTGCCGATGCCATTGCATACTGGCGGGAGAATGGTCGCAAGACTGAAGAGGTATTTGAATTCCGCAGCGGCGGCAGCACCTGGTGGGGGGGAATGAGTCCGCTCTCCCTCGGTGACCAGAAGATGTGGGTGGGGGTGCTCGTGCCGCATGGGGAGCTGCTGCCCGAGGCTCGGCGGAGCCGACGCCTGGTGTTCGCCATCATCGGGGCGGTGATGGTGATCGTTGTCCTCGCGACCCTGCTTTTTGTGCGCCGCTACAGTCGGGACCGAACCCCGGCGCTGTTTCCCAGGCGCTCACGCTATGGCTCCGAGGCGGCGGTTCGCGACCTCATCCGGTCCGGAGAGAGCGGCGATCTGGAGTTCAAGTCAACGCTCCGGTGGAACCTGAAGGCCGGCCGGGCCGGCAAAGAGATCGAGCTGGCATGGCTCAAGACCGTCGCTGCTTATATGAACACGGACGGCGGCATTCTGCTGATCGGGGTGGCGGACAGCGGCGACATTCTCGGACTGGAATCGGATGATTTTTCCAACGACGACAAATGCCTGCTGCATGTCAACAACCTGATCAAGCAGCATATCGGTCTGGCGTTCTCTCCGTTCATCCGGTATGAGCTGCTTCCGGCCGAGGGGAAGAAGATTCTCGTCGTCGAGTGTATGCGGTCCGGGGCGCCGGTCTTCCTGAAAACCGGCAAGGACGAGGCATTCTACATTCGCTCCGGGCCCGCCAGCATCCGCCTCACCATGAGCGAGGCGTTGAAATACATCCAGGACAACGCCGTAGAAGCCTGAGGTCCGGCCGGCGTCTTTTGCGCTTCCGGCCCGTGCCGGAGCGGCAGTGGGGAATCAAATGGGGGAACTGTCCATCCTTGCACCGATAGGGATCGTGCTTTTCGGCGCCGCCGCGGCGGGATTTTTCAGCATAGACGCTGTAAGCCGCCGTGTTTCTGCGCCGCAGATGGGTCTCATCCTGGCCCTGGCGCCCCTGGCCGCGCTTTCGGCCGTGCTTGCGATGATTCCGGAGATCCTGGACGGCGCTGTCCTGACGTGGCGGCTTGCGTGGATGCCCTCGCTGGGGATGAGCGCCGGCCTCTACGTGGACGGTCTGAGCCTGCTTTTTGCCGTCATCATCCTGTTCATCGGCATCCTGGTGATCCTGTATGCAGGGCACTATTTCAAGGGGAAGGCGGGCGTCTGGCGGTTTTTCTGCTATCTCCTGGTCTTTATGGCCGCCATGCTCGGCCTCGTCATGGCCGGAGACGTGATCACCCTTTTCATTTTCTGGGAGGCGACCAGCGTCGTTTCTTTTCTGCTGGTCGCCTATCATCATGGCGACGCAGCCGCCCGGCGGGGCGGGCTCAAGGCCCTCGTCATCACCGGCGCGGGGGGCATCGCGCTGCTGATCGGACTCCTGCTGGCCAGCGGTCTTGCCGGCGCCACGGAATGGGAGGTGATCCTTTCGAGCGGGGCGCTTCTCAAGGGCAGTCCGCTCTATCCGCTGATACTTGGCCTCACGGCGCTGGGAGCATTTACCAAGAGCGCTCAGTTTCCCTTCCACATCTGGCTGCCCCAGGCCATGACCGCCCCCACCCCGGCCAGCGCCTATCTCCATTCCGCCACCATGGTCAAGGCCGGCATCTATCTCATGGCCCGGCTGAATCCGGCCCTGGGCCAGACCGAACTCTGGTTCTGGCTGCTGACCATCGTCGGCATGACGACCATGGTGCTGGGGGCCTACCAGGGGCTCAAGCAGAACGATCTCAAGGCCCTTTTGGCCTATTCCACCATCTGCCAGCTGGGAATCCTCACGATGATGATCGGACAGGACATCGCCATTGCGTTCAAAGCCCTGGTGGTGGGGGTGTCCGCCCATGCGATGTACAAGAGCGCCCTGTTTCTGGTGGTGGGGATCGTGGACCATGAGACCGGCACCCGGGATATTCGGCATCTGGGCGGTCTCTGGCGTCGGATGCCCGCGACCTTTGCCATCGCGGTTGTCGCCGCACTCTCCATGGCAGGGCTGCCGCCCCTGTTCGGCTTCCTGGCCAAGGAGACGCTTCTGGCGACCACCGTGCATACCTCCGTCCCACAACACCTGGCGTGGGTGCTGCCGGCATCGACGGTCGTCTCCGGGGCGCTGATGCTGGCCCAGGCGGGAATGCTGGTCTGGGAGGTCTTCCTGGGCCCGGCCAAGGACCCCGACATCCACGCCCACGAGGCACCGGCGATGATGCTGCTGGCGCCGGCCATCCCGACGCTCATGTCCGTTTCCGACGCCCTGACACCCGATCCCGAGGCCGAGGCGTTTCTGCTGGCCCGGGCCGCCAGCGCAGCCTTCGGCGCCGATGTCAAGGTCTCCCTCCATATGTGGGCCGGGCTGAACGTGCCGATGCTGCTTTCGGTGGTGGCCGTCAGCCTGGGGACGGTGCTCTTTTTCTATCGGGGGCGGGTCCGCGCCTTTCAGGATAAGATCGGGGGCATCTCCCTGGATCGGTTTTATGACGGGATTCTGGCGTGTATGGACGGCGCCGCCGCAGCAGCGACGCGCCTGCAGGTCGGGCGGCTTCGTTTCTATCTGTCGGTGATCATCGGTGGGACCGCTCTTTTCGTTCTGGGGCTTACCGGCCTCCGATTGCCGCCGGTGCCGGTCATGTTCGACCAGTGGCCGAGTCTCGACTTCGCCGGTGAGCTTCTCTATCTGAAGATATTCGCCCTCGGCTTTACCGTCGCGACAGCCCTTCTGAGCGTTTTTCTGGTGCGCGATTTCTGGGCGATTCTGGCGGCGGGCGCCTCCGGCCTGGGAATGGCCCTCCTCCTGGTGCTCGAGCCGGCCCCCGATGTCGCCCTGGTGCAGATCGTCGTCGACATTCTGACCATCGTGATCCTCGTTCTCGCCCTGAACCGGATCCCCCTGAAGCAGCGGCGCGAGGCTTACGAATTTACCTTCAAGCAGTCGCCCTACGGCATGGTCCGGGATACCCTCGTGGCCGCCGCCAGCGGACTCGTCGTCCTGATCATCACCTTCGAGGCCCTTTCTGCGCGCCCCCATGAGAGCGCCATTACGCCCTATTTCGAGGCCAACGCCGAGATCCTGACCGGCTCCAAGAGCATTGTCGGCGCCATCCTCGTTGATTTCAGGGCACTCGACACCCTGCTGGAGATTACGGTGTTCAGCATCGCCGGTCTGGGCATTT
>CAJXSB010000035.1 GCA_913060435.1 uncultured Desulfococcus sp. | reverse complement strand
CTGGAGCTTCCGGACGGCCGCCGCCGCCATGTCCACATGGGTCTGGTCGCCGTCGTCAGACCCGCCGCCCGGCGGCATGTAGCGCACCTCGACCGGAAACATCCGCCCCGAGACCTCGATCACCGGCGCATCGCCAAAGGCCCGGGAGAATTTTTCCGTGTCGATGGTGGCCGAAGTAACGATCAGCTTGAGGTCCCGGCGCCGGTTCAGCAGGTTCTTGAGGATGCCCAGGACGAAGTCGATGTTGAGGCTCCGCTCGTGTGCCTCGTCCACGATCAGGGTGTCGTAGCCATTGAGCCACCGATCCCCCTGGGTTTCGGCCAGGAGGATGCCGTCGGTCATGACCTTGATGAAGGTGTCGCCGCCGGTCTGGTCGTCGAAACGGATCTTGTAGCCCACGGACTGCCCCAACGGTTCCACGAGTTCCTCGGCGATGCGGTCGGAAACCGTCATGGCGGCGATGCGGCGCGGCTGGGTCACCCCGATCTGGCCGTCGATGCCCCGCCCGGCCTCGATGCAGAATTTGGGGATCTGGGTGGTCTTGCCGGATCCGGTCTCGCCAGAGATGATCACCACCCGGTGGTTCATGATGGTCGCCACGATCTCCTCCCTGCGGGCAAGGATGGGCAGGTCTCCGGGATACGCGAGTCGAGGCTTCCGGCTGCGGCGAAGCGCCCGTTTCCGGATCGAGGCGTCAAGTGCGTTTTCCAGCGAACGGACCCGGCCGCCCCAGCGGGCCTGGGCTTCGGCACCCGCTGCGGGGCCTTTCGGGCTTCGCCTGCCGTCTTCGCGCCTGAATTTCTGGGAGAGACGCCGGATATCGCGGCCGAGCCGGTGGCGCTCCGCACCGTAGGCCTTGGGGAGCCGGGAATGGAGGTGCTGGATCCGGGCGGCCAGGGAATGTTTGTCGCTGTTGTCGGTCATGCGCACATATGTCGATGGAACGTACTGGGAATATTGACGGCTGCGGCCGCCGTGAGGTGGCCCTGCGTCGATGATGTCCAGCCGGTGACGGTAACATAATCCCGGCCGTCACGCCATTCAAAAAAACGATGCCGTGCTGCGTTTTCGCGTTTGTTGACAGGACCGCCCGTTTCCGAATATAACGCTTCCATGCCTCATAACCGAGGTTAAGGCCTGGGGCAAAACAGCTCCAAAGAACCCGTTCACCCCGAACCCGATCCAACACAACCGGAAGAGGTATACATGTTTCGTAATTTCAAAATGGTCTCCCGCGTCATATTCGGCCGCGGCAGCTTCGACCAGCTGGCGGAAATTCTCGCCGCGCAGACGGGCGGCAAAGACCCGTCCGCCGTATTCATCGTTGACCAGATCTTCAAAGACCGGCCCCTCCGGGAGCGGATTCCGGCCGGCAGCCGGGATATGATCCTCTGGGCCGACACCACCGACGAGCCCAAGACCAGCGTCGTGGACCAGATGACCGCCCAGGTCCGCGACCGCTTCGAGAGGCTGCCCGACGCCGTGGTCGGCATCGGCGGCGGGAGCGTCATGGACCTGGCCAAGGCGGTCTCCCTCATGCTCACCAACCCGGGCTCGGCCGCCGACTACCAGGGATGGGACCTCATCAAAAACCCCGCGGTCTACCACGTGGGAATCCCCACCCTCTCCGGCACCGGCGCCGAAGTGTCGCGCACGACGGTCCTCACGGGCCCCCAGAAAAAGCTCGGCATCAACTCCGACCACACCGTCTTCGACCAGATCGTCCTCGACCCCGAGCTCCTGGCGGGCGTTCCCATCGACCAGTGGTTCTACACCGGGATGGACTGCTATATCCACTGCGTGGAATCCCTCACGGGCACCTATCTCAACGCCTTCAGCCAGGCCTACGGCGAAAAGGCCATGGACCTCTGCCGGGAGGTCTTCCTGGAAGATCCGCCCGACGGCGAAGACAAGCTGATGATGGCCTCCTACTGCGGGGGGATGAGCATCGCCTATTCCCAGGTGGGGGTGTGCCATGCCCTCTCCTACGGCCTCTCCTTCGTACTGGGGCTTCACCACGGCATCGGCAACTGCGTGGCCTTCGACTATCTCGAGGAGTTCTACCCCGAAGGCGTCGCCGAGTTCCGGCGCATGATGGAGAAGCACCAGATTGAACTGCCCCGAAATCTCATGGCGCAGGTGGATGATGCGGGCCTCGAGAAGATGATCGACGTCGCGCTGGTGCTGGAGCCCCTGTGGGAAAACGCCCTGGGAAAAGACTGGAAGCGGATCATGACCCGGGATAAAATCAGAACCCTCTATCAAAGGATGTAGCCCATGTGCGGAATCGCTGGAATCATCTCCGTTACTAACAGGCCGTCAGAGAGCCCGGCCGTCGACCTTGAAGGGCTCAAGGACGCGGTCGACCGGATAGAGGCCGGCGGGCTCGCCGCCTGCAGGCAGGGGGCCCAGAGCCCGGCCGAGCGTTACCTGGGCGGGTCCGATCTCCTCCAGTCTCTCTGGCAAACCGTCGCCGCCTGGAAGCAGGACGCTCCCTTTTTCAACATCTTTTCGGACCGGAAGCTCCAGGAGATGCTGTTCAAGACGTCGGCGCGCCTCGCCGACGCCGTCAAGCGCGAAGACCGTCTGCTCAAGGAGGAGATGGGCCGCCTGCCCACGGAAGAGGTGGACATTCTCTCGAACCATCTGGAGCAGGCCAAGGACATCGCATGGTGCCTCCAGGCGGAAATCGAAGAAAATATCAAAAAGATCAAGAATCTGTTTCACCGGTCGTCCGCACCGGAAAGCATCGTCACCATCTTCAAGCGCATCAACGCCGTGCTGAACAGCATCGACCGCCTCGAGGTGCGGGGGCGGGACTCCGCCGGCATATCCCTGCTCTTCACCCTGGATCCCGCCGTTTATGACGACTTTGTCGACACCCTGGACAAGGCCAACTTCCTCGACCGCTTCCGCCAGCGCCGGGAAAAGGCCGTGCTGGCCAACGGCGGCATCTCGGTCAACGAAGGCAGCGACGAGGCGGGCACCCCCCACCGGGGGCTGGCCTTCACCTACAAGGTCGCCGCGGAGATCGGGCGGCTGGGCGACAATGTCGCATTCCTGCGCAGCGAGATCAAAAACGACCCCATCCTCCAGGCCCTGGTCAATTTTCCCCACCGCAGCTATACGGTCTCCTCCCACACCCGGTGGGCCTCGGTAGGGGCCATCAGCGAACCCAACTGCCATCCGGTCGATAATATCGTATCGGATGGCGACGGCAGCGGCCCCATCTTCCACGTCTGCCTCAACGGGGATATCGACAACTATCTTGCCCTCCGGGCGGAATTCGAAACCGACGAACGCCGGATTCCCGCGGACATCACCACGGACACCAAGATCATCCCCCTGCGCATCCAGGCCTACATGGAGGCAGGGCACCCCGTCGCCGAGGCGTTCCGCCTGGCGGTCAACGATTTCGAGGGCTCCCACGCCATCAGCCTCCACACCGACATCGCCCCCGGCAAGCTCTTCCTGGCCCAGCGCGGGAGCGGGCAGGCCATCTTTGTAGGGCTGGCCGAGGACCACTACATGTCGGCCTCGGAAGTCTACGGGTTCATCGAAGAGACCTCCCGATACATCAAGCTCGACGGCGAGAAGGTGGTGCAGGGCGCCAATGGGGAAACCCAGGGGCAGATCTTCATCCTCGACCAGTCCTCCGAAGGGGGGATTGGGGGAATACAGGCCATGGCCTACGACGGGACCCCCGTCGAACTGGGACCGGCGGAGGTCAAGACCACGCAGATCACCACCCGGGATATCGACCGACAGGCCTATGACCACTATTTCCTCAAAGAGATCTCCGAATCCTCCGACTCCGTGGAGAAGACCCTCCTCAACCGATGGCGCGTGGCCGAGGGCGGCGACGGAAGACGACTGGAGATCGACCTGGATGAAACGGTCATCCCCGAATCCGTCCGGAGCGCGCTCGCGGCAGACAGCATCCGAAGGATCTTCTTCGTAGGACAGGGTACGGCAGGCGTGGCGGCCCAGGCCTGCGCCGACATCCTCACCTATTACATGGGCGAACCGGACCTGCAGATCGGTGCGCTGAAGGCCTCCGAGATGAGCGGGTTCAAGCTCCAGGACGAAGGATCTGCCATGGAGGACACCCTGGTGGTGGCCATCAGCCAGTCGGGCACCACCACCGACACGAACCGGACCGTGGACATGGTGCGCGAGCGGGGCGCCATGACCCTCGCCATCGTCAACCGCAGGGATTCGGACCTCACCTTCAAGGTCGACGGGGTCATGTACACCAGCAGCGGCCGCGACATCGAGATGTCCGTGGCCTCGACCAAGGCTTTCTACTCCCAGATCGTGGCGGGCGCCCTGCTGAATCTCCACCTGGCCCAGCTGAAAGGCCGGCGCGATGAAGACTTCGTGAGCCGGGAGATCGAGCACCTCCGGGCGCTTCCCGGCCACATGCGGAAGATCCTGGCCATGCGCGACCGTATCGCCCTTTCGGCCCGGCGCCACGCGGTCTCACGCACTTACTGGGCGGCGGTGGGCAGCGGGCCCAACAAGACCTCGGCCGACGAGATCCGCATCAAGCTGAGCGAGCTCTGCTACAAAACCATCTCCTCCGACTACGTCGAGGACAAGAAGCACATCGACCTGTCCTCGGAGCCCCTGATCATCATCTGCGCCGCCGGGACCCGGGAGACGGTGCTCGGCGACATCATCAAGGACACGGCCATCTTCAAAGCCCACAAGGCGGTCCCCATCGTCATCGCCAGCGAGGGGGAGAACCGATTCGGCCCCTATGCCGACGACGTCTTTCACGTCCCCGCGGTAAGCGAGCACCTGGCCCCCATCATCAACACCCTGGTCGGGCACATCTGGGGATACTACGCCGCCCTGGCCATCAACGAGGGCTCGCGGTTTCTCTATGATTTCCGGAAGGATGTCCAGAAGAGCATCGACGACGCCGCCCAGGAAGGCCTCGACGTCTACGAGCTGATCCTCGAAAAGAGCTTCCGGGAGAAGATGGCTGCGTTCTATACCGCCTATCGGCGGCGGCGGAATGAAAACAGCCTCTCGTTCTCAATGGGGCTCAGCATTGCCTCGGACCTGACGCTGCTCCTGAAATATCTCTCGGGGCGCCTGCCGGTAACCGACTTCGAGCTGGATTTCGACGCCAAGGGCACGGCGCGCAACATGCTCGAGGCGCTCTTCACCTGCCTGGGCGAGGCCATCAACGCAATGGCCCGGCCCATCGACGCCATCAAGCACCAGGCCAAAACCGTCACCGTGGGCACCAGCCGCATCGGCGAAAAGATCGAGGGCATCCTCTTCGACATGCTCGCGTCCCACGGTTTCAAGATCTCCCAGCTGACGCCGAGCAACGTCATCGTCATGAAGAACCTCCAGGAGATCATCGCCCGGGTGCGGGGGCTCACCCTCTATCAGGTGGACGGCCTGACCCTGTTGGGAGAACCCCAGGAGACCACCTCCATCGCCGTCATCAAGCGCGAGGGGACCTCCCTGGGCATCGCTTCGCGGGTCGAACGCGACCGGCGGCTCCGGGGCAGCAAGCGGACCATCGTCCAGAAAGGCAACGTCTACATCGGCAAGGGTCGGAAGGACGACCGGAGCATCCTCTGCATCCCGCTGATCTCCCGGCGGGCGGGGGCGGCCAACCGCATCGAGTTCCTGATGCTTTTGCACATCGACTTCAAGGAAAACATTCCCCTGAACGTCAAGGTCAAGGCCCTGGGCGGCAAATACGACCACCTCAAGAACATCGTTCTGGAGAGCAACGTGGAGTGGCACGACGCCTACCTCGACACGGTGCCCACCCACGATCTTTTCGGCATCTCCGCCGAAAAGGTGGCGGAGGCCATCGTTTCCCGGAGCAACTGATCCACGTGCCGGAGCGCTGCGCTTCACCCGTGCGCCTCCCGGCCCCCCTCTCCAGGGGCCCATCCACAGGCGCCTATCCCCGGGCGCCTATCCTATAGAACGGCATTGCCGCCGTCATGCATCCGGCGGCGGCAATGCCGCCTTCAGCGCCCGCCTCCGGCTTCCTTTTCAGCGTCCTTCAGAAAATCATACGATGCATCGAGCACCGGGAAGCTGGTCGCCTGTGCGAACGCCATGGCAAAGGCGGGGTCGCCGGCAAGCTCGATAAAGCGGACCTCCCGGCGGATCCGTTCGACCTCCTCCCGCTGCTCCCGGTTGACCAGCGACATGATCGCCCCGACACCGGCCAGATTGTCCATGGGATGCACCGCGCCGTTGAAGGAGCCCTGGGGAAGCATGCCGATGCGCGCGGCGTTCTTCCAGTCGAAGTGCGCCCCGAAAGCGCCCGTCAGCACGGTGCGGTCCACCCGGTCGACCCCCGCCTGGCGCATCAGAAACGCAATCCCCACCGACAGCGCCGCCTTGGCGAGCTGCAGCGATCGGACGTCCTTGAGCGAGAGGAAGATGTCCGTGCCCGAACCCGATTCCGCGGCAGGCACCAGGACGACGCTGCGGCCGATGCCGCGATCGTCACAGACGACACCGGGCGCATCGGGATTGAAACGGCCCGAGGTCTCGATGACCGAAAGGCGGCGCAGGGTCGCCACCGCGTCGATCACCCCCGATCCGCAGAGCCCGAGGGCACGGGTCCCCGCATCGCCCAGGACCTGGCACTCAGGGCGGCCGTCCGGCCCCGGCGCAACCTTGGAGATGGCCCCGGAAACCGCCCGCATCCCGCAGGAAATCTGGGCGCCCTCGAGGGCCGGGCCCGTGGCGCAGCTGGTTGCCCAGAGGCCCGAAGGAGCGCTCAGCACCAACTCGCCGTTGGTCCCGATGTCGACGATCAGGGTGGTTTCCTCCCGTCGGTGGGGGCTGTCGGCAAGGGTGGCGCCCATGGTGTCGCCGCCGACAAACCCGGAAACCACCGGCAGGAGATAGACGCTGGTGCCGGGGTTGAGGTCGAGTCCCAGATCGGCGGCGGCGAAGGCCGGGAACTCATGGACCGTCGGCAGGTACGGCGTCTCCCCGATGCTCGCGGGATGAAGCCCGGCGAAAATCTGCAGCATGGTGGTGTTGCCCGCCACCGTCACCTCATCCACATCGGAGGTCCGGCACGCCGCCGCGGTGACGCATCGGGCGATCAGCTCGTTCATGGACTGGGCGATCATGCCCTGCATCTGGCGGAGCCCGGAATCCGATGCATTGGCGTGGGCGATGCGGCTGATCACGTCCTCCCCGAACCGCCGCTGGGGGTTGACCGCCGACACATTGGCCAGAACGCGGCCGTCATCCAGGCTGCAGATATAGGCCGCAAGGGTCGTGGTGCCCAGGTCGAATGCCACCCCCACGCTTTGGGTGTGGCGCCCGGGCAGGACCCCCGTCACCCCCCGCGTCTCGTGGACCACCAGGGTCGTCTCCCCGGTGCACTGGGCCGGCAGGCTGGCCTGGCGCAGGGCGCTGCCGTCCTTGAAGACGATCTCGCGGCCGGCCTCTGCCAATGCGCGGCCGGCCAGCCAGTCCGCAAGGGTTCCCGACCGTCCGTCCACCGGCTCCGGCGGCAGGCTCTTCGGAAGGTGGATCCTGGATACCATCGGCTTTGGGGCATAACTCCCCCTGATGGCGTCCTTTCCCCGAACCTCCGTGCTGTCCATCAGCTGCTCCGGGATCGTCACCCGTACATCCCCCCGCACCACGGCCTGGCAGGCAAGGCGCTGACCCTCGGCCAGCTGCTCCGGAGAGAGGAGCCGATGCTCCGCATCGGTGAGCGGCCCCAGGCTCTCGGCAGGATCGGGTATCACCCTGCATTTTCCACAAACCCCCTTCCCGCCGCAGTCGAATCGCATGGGGAGGCTGTAAACGGCCGCCACATCCATAATGGTCGAATCGGTTCCCGACACCACCACCGCAAGCCCCATGGGCTCAAACCTTACCTTGAATAATTCCGTCATAACCCGACACCTTTACATCACTGTTGTGTGTTGTTTCCGCATGGGGTGGTTTCCCCCTTTCTGGAGAATGCTCCAAAAACCGCTCCCTCCTTACCACCCTGCCGGGCGGATGTAAAGCCGTCAGGCCGGCCTTCAACGGCTCGGAGAGGAGACGGCGGCGATTGCTTCACCGCCGATGCGCATTATGGTAATATATTACAATACATATCACCGCAATCATCAATCCACTCACCTGGAAAGGAGCCCCCCCATGCCGCTTTCGGTCGTTGATCTCTACCGGGATGTTCTTCCCAAAACCAACTGCGGGGACTGCGGTTTCCCCACCTGCCTCGCCTTTGCCAGCATGGTCGTATCCGAACAGCTTCCCCTGGCCAACTGCCCCCACATCGACGCAGAGACGGCGGCGCGTTGCCAGAGAACGCTGACGGAACAGCACGCCGCAGGCAAATGGACCCGTCGGGACATGGCGGAGGACGCGCTGGTGTGGGCCCGGGAGCGGGCGGCGTCGATGGCGCTCGCAGACCTCCCGGAGCGCATCGGCGGGCGGCTCGCTGGGGACGGCCCGGACCATTTGCTGGTGCTGCCCTATTTTTCGGGCTTCCTCCACATCGACGCCGACGGCGTCCGAAACGCCGACGGGACGCCACTCACCCGATGGGAGCAGGTCTTCATCTACAACCATATGGCCCAGGGCGGCCGCGCAGCCCCCTCGGGTCGTTGGAAGGCGTTTCAGGAGATTCCCAATACGGTCTCCAAAATCAAATCGATGCGCAGCCACGTGGAAGCCCCTTTGGCCGAGCGGTTCGCCGGCAGGCTGGAAGCCCTGGCCGATGCGGCAAGCGCCCTGGGGGGAGAGGATATGGCCTGCGAGAACCCGTCGGCCGACGCTGCCTGGCGCTTCCAGCCGCTGCCCCGGGTGCCGGTGATGCTCCTTTTCTGGGACCGGGAGGAGGAGTTTGACGCCAAGGCCGGGCTGCTCTTCGACGAAACCGTCACCGAGCACCTCGACATCGAATCGATCCTATTTCTCAGCGAACGCCTGGTTCAGCTGCTCTGCGGGGAGACGGCCGAATGACCGCCGGGGGCAGAGCGATCCAGCACCTTGAACGGCTCGTCATGCACTGGGATGCGCCGGGGAGATGTTTTCGGGGGAAAGAGGCCCTGTCCGGCCGGACCGCCCCCCTTCTGGAGGACGCTCCGGCCGACGCCGGATTCAGTCTTGGAGGGCTTTGACCATGGCCTGGATGCGCGCTTCAATCTCCGCCTCGGTCCACGAGAGCTTGATCAGCATCGAGATGGCGCGGGCCATGAGGGCGTCCGATCGGGGCAGATGGACGGCACTGTAGTCCGGGCAGTGCTCCAGCAGCTGCACGGGAAGCCGGGCCGCACCTTTGAGCTGCCGCAGGTGCTCCCACTGACGGATATAGTGCCAGTTGTTGGCATACCAGTAAAAACAGCCGTCCACGCCGGCGGCGGCCAGCGCCGCCGACTTCTCCCGTGCGGCGGCCTCGTCCGGGAGCAGGAAGGTCAGAAAGGTGGCGGAATCCCCCGCCTCGTCGGGAATATGGCGGAAGGAGACGCTGGGGCACTGGGCCAGCGCCGCCTTGATCGCCTTCTTGGTCGACCGCTGGGTCTCCAGGATGCCTTCCAGCTTCCGCAGCTGGGCCAGCCCCACCGCCGCATTCAGCTCACTGATCCGGAAGTTGCCGCCGAGAAACTCGTGCTCCTCGGCCCCGCGGTCCGATCCCACATGGTCATGGCCGTGGTCGGCATAGGCGTCCGCTCTCCGGTATAGATCCTTCTCATCGGTGATGACGGCGCCGCCCTCGCCGCAGGTGATGGTCTTGACCGCGTCGAAGGAGAAGCAGCCCATCCGGCCAAAGGTCCCCAGAGGCTTCCCGTTCAGGGTGCCGCCGATGGCCTGGCAGGCATCCTCGATCAGGACCAGCCCGTGCCGGTCGCAGATGTCGCGTATCCTGTCGATTCTGGCTTGGGCCCCGCACATGTGAACAGGAATGACCGCCCTGGTGCGGTCGGTGAAGACGGATGGGAGGGCGTCCGGATCAAGGCAGAGGGTGTCGTCCAGCTCGGAAAACACCGGTACGGCGCCGGCCATGATCACCGCCTCCACCGTGGCCACGAAGGTAAACGGCGGCACCACGACCTCGTCCCCCGCGCCGATGCCGCAGGCGGCCAGGGCAATGCTCAGGGCCGCGGTGCCGCTCGAGCAGAGGTGGCTGTAGCCGACCCCCATCCGGCGGGCCAGCGCCGCTTCGAACTCCTTTGCCTTCCAGCGCCCCTTCCGGGCGCCGTCAAAACCATAGCGGAACAGGACGCCCGTATCGAGAACCTCCTGGACCTCCCTGCGCTCTTCGTCTCCAAAAATCTCAAAGCCTGGCATGCTCGCGTCTCCTTGCACCGGGCCGGCAGCCCGAAACGGCGGTCCGTCCCCGGCTATATCTTGGGCCCGACGTCATCAAAGAATTTTTCGATGGCCATGCGGGCGTACATGTTTGATTTGATGCCGATGAAATTCTGGTGGGCCACGACGATGGAAAGAACGATCTTGCGTTCGCCCTCCTTCTCCTCGGCGTACCCCACAAACCAGTCGAAGCGCCGCCCCTCGTGGGTCCTGGAGTTGATGCTGCCGCTTTTCCCCCCGATGTTGAGCCTGGAGAGAACCGCCGACCGGGAGACGCCCCGGAAGGTCTTTCGGCAGGTGCCGGTGCGGATGGTCTCCTTCATCAGGGCGCGCATGGCGGTGGAGCTCTGGGGAGAAAGCGCCCGGTTCAGGGTCTTGGATCGGCTCCGGTAAATGACCCGCCCTGAGCTGTCGATGATCTGGTCGACGATGGAGGGCTCCACCATTCGGCCCTGGTTCGCGACCACCGCCGAAGCCATGATCGCTCCATGCAGCGGCGACAGCATGGTGCTCCGGTTGAAGCCGGAGGCGATCTCCGCCCAGTTGTAGGGCTCATCGGAGATGGAGAAGGCGCTGGCGGCCGTGGGCAGTTCAAATTCGATCTCCTGGTTGAACCCGAAGGCTTCGGCGTGGCTGATCAGGCCTTTTTTCTGAAGGTACTGGAGGCCCAGCTTGCCGAAGACCGGGTTGACGGACTGCGCGAACGAATCCCGCAGGCTGATCCGGTTGAGATGCCGCTTGTTCTTTCGCTTCAGCTGGGATTTGTAGAGGGTATGCTTGGCGCCGCTGTAGGTCACCGTGGAGTCGGGCATCAGGCCGAACTCCTCCACCGCTGCGGCTGCCGTAACAATCTTGAAAATGCTGGCTGCAGGAAAGAGGCTTTCGGTGCAGACGTTGCTGCCGGGGTCTTCCCGGTGATGGCTCACCATCGACAGGATCCGGCCGGTATCGGGCTCCATCACGACAATGCCGATGGCCTGGGCATACTTCGGCTGGATCGACCGGAGCATATACTGCTGCAGCTTTGCGTCGATGCTCGTCTCGATGTGGTACCTCCGCCCGTCAAAATCGTAGTCGAACGCACGCCGGGAGAGGTTCACGAAGCAGCGGGGCTCGAACAGGACCTGGATTTCGTCCTTGTCGATTACCGGCGCCGTGAATTCGGCCGCGAGGGTTGGATCGGCCGAGGGCGCCGGCGCCCCTTCCGACAGCGGGCATCCACCGCCCTCCGGAACCGCCGCCGTCAACAGATCGGCCGAGGGCGCCGGCGCGGCGGCGGGCGGCGGCGCCGCTTCGAGACCTGCTGCAGCGCTGTCCGCCATTGCGGCGGGAGGATCGTCCGGCAACGGTTCCGCCGCCGGGGACGGACCGGCGGGCTTCGGCACCTTCGCCGGTGCTTCCACGGCCGGGGCCTCGACCTCCGGCAGCGGCGCCGTCGTCGCCAGGATATGGGCCCGGCGCTCACGGATGGTCTGGTAGAGCTCCAGGCCTGTTGTGACGGTACCGCCCAAGAGATACAGCAGCCCGCCGACCAGCACCAGCCCGACAACCGAACGAAGGACCGTCCGGGATTTGTTTCGGCGCTGCCGCGCCTGTCTCAGTCCGGACTGGTAGGTGCGCCAGTCCGGCCTGGATCCGAATGAACCACGTCTGCGTCTCAGTTTTTTCATGGCTCCCCCATGAAAGATCAGCTCAGTTTTGTTCCGGGTTTTACCGCCTTGTCCAAGGTCGCCACCGTCACCCCGTTTTCTTCAGCGGCGGCCAGCAGCATTCCCTGCGATAGCACCCCCATCAGCTTCGCAGGCTTCAGGTTGGCAACGATGATGACCTGCTTCCCCACCAGGTCGTCGGGCGAATAGCTCCCTGAAATTCCGGACACGATGGTCCGTTTTTCCCCCATGTCGACCTCGAGCTTGAGCAGCTTCCTGGCCTTGGGAACGGGCTCCGCCTTCAGGACGGTGGCCACCCTCAGGTCGATCTTGGCAAACGCCTCGATATCGACGACCGGCTTGAGCGGCGCCATCTGCTCGGTTTCGGCTTCTGCCGCCGCCCCGCCGGCAACCCGGGACTGGACAGCGTCGAGGTCGATCCTCGGGAACAGCCGCGTCGATTTGGGGAGCTTTCCACCGGGCTGCAGGGTCTTCCAGACCCGCAGGGCCTCCAGCAGGTAGAACGGCGCATCGGGCGAAAGCCCCAGGTGGTGCTGCATCTTCCGGGCGGTTTCGGGCATCACCGGGTAGATCAGGCCGGAGACGATCCGGAGCCCCTCCAGGAGCTGGTACAGCACCGACGCCAGCTCGGGCCGGCTCGCCTTCTGCTTGGCCAGCTCCCATGGCGCCGCGACATCGATGAATTTATTCATCTGGTTGATGAACTCCCAGACGGCGACCATCCCCTTGTGGAAAGCGAAGCCATCCATCGCCGCCTCATACTGGTCGATGGCCGCGGCAGCAGCGGCCGAAAGGGTCCCGAACTTCAGCCCTGAAAGGCGCTCCTCCGCCGATTCGGTGCTCTCCGGGATGACACCGCTGAAATACTTGTGGGTCATGGCGACGACCCGGCTGAACAGATTGCCCAGGTCATTGGCCAAATCCGAGTTGATCCGCTGGACCAGGGCGGTCTCGCTGAAGCTCGAATCGAGCCCGAAGACCATCTCGCGCATCAGGAAATAGCGAAAGGCATCGAGGCCGTAGACGTTCTTGAGGGTCAGGGGCTCGATCACATTCCCGAGGCTTTTGGACATCTTGCTCTCCTCGACGTTCCAGTAGCCGTGGACGTTGAGGTGATTATAGACCGGTATGCCCGCGGCCTTGAGCATGATCGGCCAGTAGATGCCGTGGGGCTTGAGGATGTCCTTGGCCACGATGTGCTGGACGTAGGGCCAGAACTTTTGAAACCGCTCTCCTTCGGGGTAGTCGAGGGCGGAGACATAGTTGAGGAGTGCGTCGAACCATACATAGGTGACGTAGCCGTCGTCAAAGGGCAGCGGGATTCCCCACTCGAGGCGGGTCTTGGGGCGGGAGATGCAGAGATCGTCGAGGGGCTCCTTCAGAAAGGAAAGCACCTCGTTCCGATACCGTTCGGGCCGGATGAAGTCGGGATGCTGCCGGATGTGGTTGATGAGCCAGTCCTGATACCGGCTCATCTTGAAGAAGTAATTGGCCTCTTGAATCACCTCGGGGGCGGTTTCATGGTCCGGGCATTTGCCGTCCACGAGTTCCCGGTCGGTGTAGAACCGTTCGCATCCGAAGCAGTATTTGCCCTCGTACTCGCTGAAATAGATGTCCCCCGCGTCGTAGATCCGCTGCAGGATCCGCTGGACCAGGGCCTGATGGGACGGATCCGTCGTCCGGATGAACTGGCTGTTGTTGATATTGAGCTCCGGCCAGAGCGCCCTGAAGATGCCGCTGATCTTGTCGACGTACTCCCGGGGCGTCATGTTCTCCTTGCGGGCGGCACGCTCGATCTTGTCGCCGTGCTCATCCGTGCCCGTGAGGAAATAGGTCTCCGCCGATTTCATCTCGTGGAACCGGCAGGCCACGTCTGCCGTGATGGTCGTGTAGGCATGCCCCAGATGTGGCCGTGCGTTGACATAGTATATGGGTGTGGTGATGTAGAATGGGTCCGTCATCGCTTTTCCTGTCCTTTCTGACTCCGCTTATCTTTTCTACCGCTTTCCAGCTGAATGTCCCTGAGTTCGATCTCCAATTCCTGACCTTCCTCCAGACGGACCGCAACCCGGTTGCAGATGACATTGTGACGTACGATCTTTCCCCTGCCTTTGGGGGTGGTGACCATCCTGCCGATCTTGGGGAAGTCAGACCGGAGCCCCCGGTAGGTTTCATTTTCAAAGGTCAGGCAGCACATGAGTCTGCCGCACTGTCCGGAAATCTTGGTCGGATTCAGGGAGAGCCCCTGCTCCTTCGCCATTCGGATCGAGACCGGCTCAAATTTTTCCAGAAAGGTCGAACAGCAGAGCACCCGCCCGCAGCGGCCGATCCCGCCGCACATTTTTGCCTGGTTCCGTATGCCGACCTGCCGCATCTCGATGCGGATCCGGTACTCCTTGACCAGCATCTTCACCAGCTCCCGGAAATCCACCCGTCCGTCGGCCGTGAAGAAGAATGTCAGCTTATTGGCGTCAAAGGTGCCCTCGACCGTAAAGAGGTTCATCTTCAGCTTCAGCTTTTTGATGCACCCCAGGCAGAAGGCATGGGCTCTTTTTTCGAGCGCCCTGTTTTTCTCCCGCTGGCGGAAGTCCTCTTCGCTGGCCATGCGGTAGACCTTTTTCAACTCCCGCTTGACCGTTTTCTCATCCCGGAGTTCCGGAGCGATCGCCACAAAACCAAACCCCAGTCCCTGCTCCGTCTCGACGATGACCGGATCGCCCGGGGACATCACAAACGCACCGGCGTCAAAGTCGTAGACTTTGCCGGCCGGCTTGAATCGAATACCAACAACTTTTATCATAATTTATTTTTTCGCCAACTGCAATACCATTACCTCCAACGTCAGCCGAATATTGGCATTGGACCGGAGGTCCCGTTGTGCGGCATCGACCGCTTCAATCTTGGACAGCAGCGACTTTTCCGTAAATGTAAATGAAATGCGCTGAATCTCGTTCAGCGCCTCCTGATGATATACCTGGTCGGGGCAATGCCGGCAGACCACCAGATCCCGCAGCCAGGTTTTGATGATGTCCAGCATGCCATCCACGGCGGCTTTTTTGCGGCTCAGGCGTTCGGCCACGGCCAGGAGGCTGCTCACGGGCAGGTCCCGCCCCGAGCGGGTCAACATTTCGGCCAGGCGGCCCAGGATCCATCGCCGGCGCCGGATCCACGCCTGCCGCTCCGCCGGACGCCCCGTATCGATGCGGCCCGGGCTGCCCGTCGCCAGTATGGCGAGCGCATCGGCGTCTTCAGGCGATATGCCGTATCTTTCCTGCAGCATCGCCGCCACCCTCGCCTGCGGCAGGGGATGAAACCGGATCGTCTGGCAGCGGGAGGCAATTGTCGGCAGCAGATCGTCGGGCGTCGGGGCCGTAAGGATGAACACCGTCCGGTCGGGCGGCTCCTCCAGCATCTTGAGCAGAGCATTGGAAGATTCCGGATTCATGGCCTGGGCCTCTTCCATGATGACGACCCGGAGCCCCGCCTCGTAGGGCTTCATTGAGAGTGTATGGCAGAGTTCCCGGACACGCTCGATCTTGATCATCCTCCCGGACGGCGCAACCCGGTGGATGTCCGGATGGCTTCCCGAAAGGATCTTTCGACAGGATCTGCAGCTGCACCCGGCGACG
This sequence comes from uncultured Desulfococcus sp., assembly GCA_913060435.1. Classification (GTDB taxonomy): domain Bacteria; phylum Desulfobacterota; class Desulfobacteria; order Desulfobacterales; family Desulfococcaceae; genus Desulfococcus. Next base: position 4,240 of record CAJXSB010000035.1, on the reverse strand, counting down.
GCCTCGATCCCAGCGCCGGCGGAGACAGCGGCCTCGCCGTCGGCGATGCGCCGGCAGTTGCAGGCCATGGCGAAAAGCAGGGCGGCGGGTCTCTTTCCGATGCCCTCCACCCCCGTCAGCAGCAGGGCATGCGGGATTCTCTCCTTCCGAAGCAGCGCGGTCAGGATGCCCAGCGCCTTCTGGTCCTGCAGCACCTGAATATCGAGAGGGGACAAGGGTTCAGTAATCCACGCGTTCCTTCAGCTCTTTGCCGCACTTGAAGAACGGAAGCTTTTTGGGGTTGATGACGACCTTGTCGCCAGTTTTAGGATTTCTCCCAGTATAGCTTTTATAGTTCTTGACATAGAAGCTGCAAAGGCCCCGAATTTCCACCCGCTCCCCATTCGCCAGCGCTTCGGCCATGCTGTTAAAAAAAATCTCGACGATCTTCGCCGCCTCGGCCTTGGATATATTGGCTTCATTTTTCAGCGTGGAAATCAATTCCAGTTTGTTCATAGCTTTTCTACTCCTTGATTTTCGATAATCCTGGAACCGCTCATCCGCCACCCCTTGTATTTGAAATCTGATAAGAAGTCAAGCGGTTATGAAATATTTTTGGGAAGCGGCTCTACATCCTCCGCGTCAACCTCCACAGCGGCAAACTGCCCCAGGATGTCGATGTTCACCATCACCCGCCCTTTACCGCGGTACTGTGAGAACACGCCGACCACGCCGACGAAGGGGCCCGCCATGACCATCACCCGATCCCCCTTCTTGAACCGGGTGCCGGTGGTGACGCTTTCGCTGGAGGCGACCATGATCTTGAGGGAGGAGATGACGTCCTCGGGCACGGGGACCGGCGGTCCGGTCCGATTCCCGATGAGCCGCACCGCGCCGACGACTTTGACGATCTCGAGGTGGTGGCGGGGTTCAAGGTTGGTCCGGACAAAGAGATACCCCGGAAACATCGGCACATCGATCATCTTGCGGCGGTCCCGCCGCTTGCTCCGGACCCGGATTTTTGGCAGAAAGGCATCTATCGATTTCTGGACCAGCCCTTCATTCACCACGTTTTCGAACCGGCTCTTGACGTGCAGGACGTACCAGGCCGGCGTGAGCAGTTCTTCGTTCATCTCATCAGGCTCCCGTCTCTCAGTTGACCCCCATGCCGCCCAACCCGGCAAGGTTGACCGTAAGGCCGATGGACTGATCGTCCAGCTCCTTGAGGTAGCGTATGTTCAGAGACCAGCATGGGTGGGTGTAGATGAACCCCAATCCGGTCTTGATATTTTCGCCGTCATTTATATTCTGCTCATACTCGGCATAGGTCGACAGCCAGGAGGTGAGCTGGGCCCGCAGGTTGGCGTAGAAGGACTCGCTGTAGTCCCTGGTGTAGCGGTATTCCGTGTAGAGGCGGTCCCCGCGCAGGTCCCTCAGGGTAAGGGCGGCATTGTGGGAAAAGAACGCATCCTCCAGGTAGGACCATTCCATGTCGGCGCTGATGGTGTAGTATTGCGCAGGCGTTACGTCGAGGCGCGCATACAGGGGCGACCAGTGCTCCCCGGGCTCCGGTGTCGTCCGGTTCATCAGGTTGAACTCGTAGATCAGGTCATCCGCATTGTAGGTGTTGGTGTCATAACTCTGGGAGATCTCCAGACGGCAGAACTGTCGATAGGCATAGTCCGCAAAGGCATCCGCTGCGTCTGCCGGCGCCTTGCCCTCGGGGCGGGGCTTTCTCGATTTGGAGATCCACGTATTGAGGAGGGAAAGCGTAAACCGGTTCATCCGAATCATTCTATCGACGGGATCGAAAAAAGGATAGTCGTCCTGGTCCCTGTCGGGGACGAACTCATAGGTGAGGGACGGGCGGAAATTGTGTTTGACCTGCTCGGGCCGCATGTTCAGCCGGGACAACAGCCCCTCCGTATCGGCGGCGAAGCTGTAGATCCGGTGGAGATGGGTGGAGAGGTCGACGCGGGCATCGAACATCTCCCGGTGCTGGCTCTCGTCGGATGAATCGTACAGGCCGCCGTCCACTGCATCTTCGGCATTGACGTTCCAGAGGGTTTCGCGCAGACCGATGGAGGGTTCGATGAAAAGATACGGCGCAAAGCGGTAGGGCAGGGAGAATCGCGGCCAGATGTCCATGCGGTGGCCCTTGTCGCCGTCCTCCCGATAAAAATAGGCATACTGGGATTCGATATTCCAGTATACCGGGGATGAAAGCAATTTCTGTCGGGCCGAGTCGAAACTGACGAGGGGCAGCCGCTGCAGGGTCGAATCCGTATCCTCCCAACGCCGGTTGACGACGTTGTCGTAATAGAGGGCCTCCGCATTGAAGCTGTAGTAGCGCCAGGTCTTATTGAGGGTCAGGCTGTTGGCCCGAATGGGGTCGGTATAGTCGTCGATCTCCCGCCCGAAATGCTGGTTGAAGTATTTCTTGGTGCGGTCGAATCCGGAGTTGCCTTCCTTGAACTCGTAGAGGTAATCCTGGTCGCTGACGATATCGAGGTCGAGCCGCGAGAAGAAGTCGAGGGGCAGCATCTGGTTGACCTTGGCCCGGAACCAGTACCTCTCATGGTTCGGACGCAGGTAGTCATCCCCCTCATATCCCCAGTCACTGCTGCTCGTGCCGGTGCCGTCGTCGACCTTCCGGTCGTCGAGGTAGTCGAACATGACGGTCCCCTTGGAGTCGCTGTCCAGGACGTAACGGTATTCGAGGCCGACTTTGTTGCCCCGCTTGGACATGTAATCATTGTACAGGGTGGCATCGGAGCTCTCGTCAATGGCCCAGAATACGGGCTGGCGGTAGAAGACCCCCTTGCGGTCCGACTTGCCGACCTCGGGCAACAGAAACCCGCTCTGCCGCTGCCGCTTGACCGGGAAGACGAAATAGGGGCTGTAGACCACCGGCACCTTCTTGATCCAGAAAGCGCCGTGACGGACCTTTCCGTATCCCTCGAGGGTGATGTCGAGGTTTTTGCCGGTAATGCGCCATGCCGGCACATCCCCGCCACAGGTGGTGACGCTGGCGTTTTGGACGCGATATTCCTTTTTGCCGAGCTTTTCGATCCGGTCCCCCTCGATGCGGAAATGCTTCTCCTTGGTGAAGACCCTGCCCTGGTAGATGACACCGGTCTCGGACTCCAGATCGATGTCGATCCGGTCGCCCGAAAGGACGTCCTCGCCGGTGGTCATCACCACATGCCCCTGGGCGGAGGCTTTCATATTCTGGTGGTCGAAGGTCACGCTATCAGCGGAAAGCCGCCGCTGGCCTTTGCTGATGATGACGCCGTCCGTGGCGATGTAGACATTGTTCCTGGCGTCATATTCGACATTGTCCGCCTTGATCTCCCAGGGCTTTTCCGGGTCCGCGCTGAGGATATCCGGCAGATCCGCGCCCTGGACGCCGGCCGCCGTCAGGGCCAGCGCCGCAATGACGGCTGCCAGGAAAACGCCCCGCCGGGACCGCACAAGGGCCGAATCCGGTACGCCGCTGCAACACCTGAAATCCGGATACGATCTTTTCATGGAGTCATCTCGAAATCCAGCGAACCGCACCTTCCCCGGCACGCCCGCAATAAAAACGGCCCTGATGAAGGATCCGAAGCCGTATCGAAACCAAAATCAAGACCTTGGGATGCTGTCCTTCTGGTGCATCCGGAATAATTCGGTTGATGCCAACCGCCATATCAAGTATAGACGTTCAGATGACGACGGCGGGCGCGGCATTTCCTTCCGGACGCGCTGAAACCGTTATCTGTAAAGATAATATAGAATCAAGAACCACGAGAAATGTCAAGGCATTTGCGCAGTTTCAGCGCCTTGGAAATAGAGCGATGAAGGTACTCCTGACCAACGACGACGGCATCCATGCGCCGGGACTGCAGGCGCTTTACCAGGCGTTCCGGCGGCGCCACTCGGTGTGGGTGGTGGCACCCGACCGGGAGCGAAGCGCCGTCGCCCACGGCATCACCCTCCACAACCCTCTGCGGGCTGCTCGGATCCGGGTCAACGGCGGATTTGAGGGATACGGCGTCGACGGGAAGCCGGCGGACTGCATCAAGCTGGGCCTGACCTCGCTCCTCCGGGAGCGGCCCGACGTCGTCGTCTCCGGCATCAATCCCGGGGCCAACGTCGGCATCAGCATCAACTATTCCGGGACCGTGGCAGCGGCACGGGAGGCGTCGCTCTTCGGACTGCCGGCCCTGGCCGTCTCCATCAACGGCTTCGAGATCGAGGACTACGATGGGGCGGCCGG
>CAJXSB010000034.1 GCA_913060435.1 uncultured Desulfococcus sp. | reverse complement strand
CGGCTCCGGCCCGGCGCTATGCAGAGCTTTTCATCATCTCCATCATCTGCTGCTGCATTTTTTCCGCGACGGCCTTGCGGTCGTGGCCGTTCTTCAAGCGGTATCCCAGCAGCTTCCCGGCATCCCGGGCGGCCTGCATCAGATTGTCGTCCTTGGTGACGTCCGGGATCATCTCGGGGGTGATTTTGACATCTTCGCCGTAAAGCATTCTTGGGACCCCGACCTTGCAGGTTTCCCCGTATCCGCAGGTGTAACAGGAGGCAGCGCCCTGGCCGGAGACCTTGGCGACGGTCTCGATGAAGCTGTACATGAAAAACTTCTCGATATCATCGGCGGGGAACCGGCCGGCCATGCCCCCCACGCCCACGGCCACGCCGAGCTTGCCCCAGAGCAGGTTTCCCTCCTGGTGCCGGAACTGGAACCAACGCTCCAGAAACGCGTGGGTGGTGGCGTTCAGGGTTGAATAATAGTTGGGCGCACCGATGACGTAGGCGTCGGCTGCGACGATCTCCTCCCGGAGGGGCTCCAGGTCGTCTTTGACCTTGCAGACATTGTCCTTGGCACATCCCAGACACGCGATGCAGCCGCCGATCTCTTTTTTCCTGAGGGAGATCATGTCATAGTCGAGGCCGGTGTTCTCCAGCACGGTGGAGACGAGTTTATAGGTGCCGGAGACGTCATCTTTACGGGGGCTTCCGGAAATGCCGAGTATCCTTATCCTCATGGGGCTACCTCCTTTATTGGGTGGTGCGGCGTTCAAGCGGGGGCGTCTTCACCCCTTTGCGATGATGTCGTAGACCGAATCGAGTGCTTCGTCCAGTTTCTCGGGGCGGCTGCCGCCTGCCTGGGCCATATCGGGCCGCCCGCCGCCGCCGCCGCCGACGAGGGCCGCCGTCTCCTTGATGATTTTACCGGCGTGAAAGCGGTCGACAAGATCCTTGGAGACGGTGACGATAAGCATGGCCTTGCCGCCAGCAGCGCTGCCCAGCACCACGATGCCGGACTGGAGACGGTCCTTGAACTTGTCCGCGGCGTCCCGCAGAGAGGCCGGGTTGTCGGCGGCCACGCGCTTGGCCAGCACCCGGGTGCCGTTGACCTCCCGGACCTCCTCGTCGATGCCGGCGGCGGACATGGTCGCCATCTTGGCTTTGAGCTGTTCGATCTCCCGCTCCAGGTTCCGGTTGTCGGTCAGGACCTTTTCGATCCGCTGAACCACGGCGTCGGTCTTGTCCTTCAGGAGACCCGCAGCCTCCCGGAGGGTGCCGGCCATTTTCTGCATGGTTGCGACCGCCGCAGGGCCGCATACGGCCTCGATCCGACGGACCCCCGAAGCGATGCTCGATTCCGACAGGATCTTGAAGGCTCCGATGTCCCCGGTCATGCGGGTGTGGGTCCCGCCGCACAGCTCTTTGCTGAAGGTGTCGAGGGAGATGACCCGGACGCGGTCGCCGTATTTTTCTTCGAACAGGGCCATGGCGCCGGATTTGAAGGCATCCTCGGCCGCCATCTCCACAATCTCCACCGGGACGTTCTCCTGAACATGTTCGTTCACCCGGGTCTCGATCCGGTCGAGGGTCTCTGCATCCACCTGGGAGAAATGGGTGAAGTCGAACCGGAGCCGGTCCGGGGCCACCAGGGAGCCGGCCTGCTTGACGTGGTCCCCCAGGGTTTCGCGCAGGACAGCGTGAAGGATGTGCGTGGCCGTATGGTGGCATGCCGTCGCTTTTCGGGCCGCTGCGTCCACCGCAAGGCTGACGGTGTCGCCCATGCGGACGGAGCCCTGGATCACCCGCCCCTTGTGGATGATCATCCCGGTCGGATCCTTGGCGGTGTCGTCAACGGCCATCTCGAAGCCGGGCGCCGAAATGGTGCCCACGTCGCCCACCTGGCCGCCCGAGGCCCCGTAGAAGGGGGTCTCCTTGACGACCATTTCGACGGCCTCCCCCTTAGCGGCCTCCTCGACGGCGGCTCCTTCCTTGACCAGCAGCAGGACGCTGCTGTCGCAGGCCAGGGTCTGGTAGCCCACGAATTTGGGGATGATGCCTTCGGCCGACAGGGTCTTGTACGCGTCACTGATCTGGGAGAAGCGCGCCACCGACCGCGACTTTTCCCGCTGTTCGGCCATCTGCCGGTCGAAGGCCGCCATGTCGAGGGTCATGCTGCGGTCCCGGACCACGTCACGCACGATGTCCACGGGGAACCCGTAGGTGTCGTAAAGCTTGAAGATGACGTCTCCAGGCACCTCGGTCCGGCCTTTTTCCGCCATCTCCGCAAGGGTGTCGTTGAGCAGGGCGAGGCCCTTGTCGAGGGTCTCCGAGAAGCGGATCTCCTCGTTCCGGATGACATTGGAAATGAAGGCCTCGGCCTCGCCGAGTTCGGGGTAGGCCGGCTTCATGATGTCGAAGACGACCTTGGCCGTATCGTGGAGGAAGGGTCGCATCAGGCCGAGATTCCGCCCGTAGCGGATCGCCCGTCTCATGATGCGGCGGAGAACGTAGCCCCGGCCCTCGTTGGACGGCAGGACGCCGTCGCCGATCAGGAACGCCATAGCGCGGCTGTGGTCGGCGATGACCTTCATGGCGATGTCTGCCTCGGGCGATTCCCCCAGACGCGTTGCCGAGAGCTCCTCCGCCTTCCGCATGATGGGCATCATCAGGTCTGTGTCGTAATTGGTGGCGGCGCCCTGAAGGATCGAGACGATCCGCTCGAGGCCCATACCGGTGTCGATGCTCGGCTTGGGCAGGGGGGTAACATCGCCGCCGGCGTCGCGGTTGAACTGCATGAAGACGAGATTCCAGATCTCCAGGTACCGGTCGCACTCGCACCCGAGCTTGCAGTCCGGGCTGCAGCCGAATGCCGGTCCGCGGTCGATATGGATTTCGGAGCACGGCCCACAGGGGCCGGTGTCGCCCATGGCCCAGAAATTGTCCTTTTCACCGAACCGGACGATCCGCTCCGCCGGTACGCCGACGGTGGTCTGCCAGAGGTTGAAGGCTTCGTCGTCGTCCAGGTAGATGGAGACCCAGAGCTTCTCCGGCGGCAGGCCGTAGCCGTTGGTCAGGAGGTCCCAGGCAAACTCGATGGCCGCTTCCTTGAAGTAGTCGCCGAAGGAAAAATTGCCCAGCATTTCAAAGAAGGTGTGGTGCCGGGCCGTATATCCCACATTTTCCAGATCGTTGTGCTTCCCACCGGCCCGGACGCATTTCTGGGAGGTCGCCGCCCGGTTGTAGCTGCGCTTCTCTTCTCCCAGGAAGGTCCGCTTGAACTGCACCATGCCGGCATTGGTGAAGAGCAGGGTCGGGTCGTCCTGGGGTACGAGGGACGAGCTTCTTACAATCTGGTGGTGGTGCCGCTGGAAATAGTCAAGGAATTGCTGCCGGACTTCGTTTCCTGTCTTGTTGCCTGTCATGGATCTCTCCGTTACACGTGGTTGTCGTCGATACATATGCGCTGGAATACTTTCGCCCGTCACGGCCCTGCTGTCGTCCGCAGGGGCCGTGGCGCAATGCCTGAACCCGGGATCAGGCCGCCCCTTCGGAGGCCGGGGCGTCCTGGGACGGCGGCTCGTCCGTGTTGGTGAGCCCCAGGGCGCCTCGGACTTTTTGGAGAATGGCGTCGTACAGCTCGGTGTTCTCCGCCAGGAATTTTTTGACGTTTTCGCGCCCCTGGCCGATGCGTTCACCATCATGGGAGTACCATGAGCCGCTCTTGTCGATAATGCCTTTTTCCACGCCCATGTCGATCAGGTCTCCGGTCCGGGAGATGCCCTCTCCATAGGTCATGTCGAATTCCGCCTCGCGGAACGGAGGGGCCAGCTTATTCTTGACCACCCGGACCTTGGTCCGGGTGCCGACGATCTCCGTGCCGTCCTTGATGGCGGTGGTCTTGCGGATGTCCAGGCGCAGGGAGGCATAGAATTTCAAAGCGTTGCCGCCGGTGGTGGTTTCCGGATTTCCGAACATGACCCCGATTTTCATCCGGATCTGGTTGATGAAGATCAGCGATGTCATGGTCTTGCCGATGGTGCCAGTCAGCTTCCGCAGGGCCTGGGACATGAGCCGCGCCTGGAGTCCCATGTGGGCGTCCCCCATCTCCCCCTCGATCTCGGCGCGGGGGACGAGGGCGGCGACGGAGTCGATGACCATGATATCCACCGCCCCGCTGCGGACCAGCATGTCTGCGATCTCCAGGGCCTGCTCCCCCGTGTCGGGCTGCGATATGAGAAGATCGTCGCAGTTGACGCCGAGCCTTTTGGCATATGCCGTGTCCAGTGCGTGCTCGGCGTCGATGAAGGCGGCGATGCCGCCCTGCTTCTGGGCTTCAGCTACGGCATGCAGGGCCAGGGTTGTCTTGCCCGACGATTCCGGGCCGAAGATCTCGATCACCCGCCCCCTGGGAAAGCCGCCGATGCCCAGCGCCTTGTCCAGGGCGAGGGAGCCCGTCGGAATGACGGGAATATTGAGCACCTCCTTGCTCCCCAGCTTCATGATCGATCCCTTGCCGAACTGTCGCTCGATCTGGGTAATGGCGGTATCTACCGCTTTCTGTTTGTCCGGCGAGATATTCATAATTCCCTCCTGGAATATTTGGATTTGTTTCATTTTTCCGGTTGTCGACATCCGTCACCCTGCATCGGGCGGCCCTTCAGGACAGCAGTTTTTAATGCCGTATAGACGGGGCCCGCCGGAAACAGTTCGCTTTGATATAGTATCATTTTGTCCGCCGAAAATGGCGGGGAGGCATCCGTGCCCAACCTTTCCATGAGGGAAAGGAGCGCCTTGGGATTTACCGGACCACGGGCCCTGGCGATGGTAAGGTGCGCTTTAAACGGCCGGGTTACCTTCTCGAATCCGAGATCCGCCAGACCCGCCGTCAGGTGGCGGTGAAGCGACATGAGACCGGCGGTATCCCCATTCAGTCCGATCCAGAGCACCCGCGGCCGCCGAAGGCCGGGAAAGACGCCGAGACCCCTGGCCCGCAGTAGGATGGGCGCTGCAGCCCTGGCGGCCTCCGCCATCACAGTGGCGACGCTCTCCACGTCTTTCCGCCCGATATTTCCCAGAAATTGAAGGGTCAGGTGAATATTCTCGGGGGGTGTCCACCGCATGGCCAGCCCCCCGGCTGCAATCGCCGCCTGGATGCCTCGGATGTGATCCAGGACGTCGGGCGGGATGTCGAAGGCGATAAAGGTTCTGATCTGATCCATCGAGTCTGATCCGTCGGGCAGGTCTGGTCCATCGGCCCTCCCGGGGCCCTTCCATCAGGCATGCCGCCCCTGCCCGGGGCTAACTTGGCAGCGTAAACTGGGGCTCTCCCAGAAGGAACGTGCCCCGGGAGATCCAGCCCTTCAGAATGTCGGCGATCTGGCGTGCTTTGACCATGCTCGAGAGGGGGACGGTCTGAACCGTCTCCCCCTCGACAGTGATCGCGCCTTTTTTCAACTCCGCGTAGCTCACCCGGCCGTATATTTTCTGGATGCCTTTGCCGTAGTCGTGGCCGTAGTCGACCACCTGGGTGAAGAGATCCTCGTCAGATACGCCGGTATATTCGGCGATCTCCTCGTTCAGGATGGGGATGGGGATCCCCAATCCCACGGCAAGGGAGCATCCATACCCCTGCAGGCTCACGCCCTTGATCCAGTCGGGGCTCATGCCCTTCATGTCGCCCATGACAAAGAGGGTCCCCGAAGGCTTCATCGGTGCGCCCAGGGGCGTCCGCTCGACGGCGGGGTTGTGCTGGGTCCCGGCCCAGGTGACATATCCGATGCCGCCGCCCAGGAAAATCCGTGTCCCAAGGCCGATGGTCTTGTAGTACGGGTCGTTGAAAAGCGGGCTCAACTGCCCCGCCGAACAGTAGTTGGCGTTGCCGATTTTTGGCTTCAGCGTCCCCATGTAGGTATAGACGGTCTTTTTGGTGACATTGATGGCGCAGTTGTAGTTCTGGTAACCGTTTCGGGGATTGCACAGAACCGCGTAGGGTAGTGTCTCGAGAGAGACCTTCTTTTCGAGCCGGGTGCCGGGATAGCATGTGGTGCCGTATCCTGTAGCCCTGAGGTGAACCTTCTTGCCTGCGAGGAGGTCTTCGATGACGTGCCCGCCGCCGTAGTTGAATTCTCCTGGATGAACCTTGTTCAGGGGGTCGTCCGCACAGGGCTCCGTGGCGCCGATGTAACAGTCGACAGCGGCGATGCCGCCGTAGGCCGGGACATTGTTCAGCCATACATTTGCGGCCTTGATGGCGGGGACCGCGTGCCCGAAGTTGATGAACGCACCGGATGAGCACATGGGGGCGAAGGTTCCCGTGGTGACGACGTCCACCTGGTCCGCCGCTTCGGCCGGGCCGTTGTCCTTGACGATGCCGATCATCTCCTCGGCTGTCACCACAACAGCCTTTCCGGCGTTAATTTTTCGATTGATTTCCTGGTAGGTCTTGTTGACCTTGAAGTCGCGCATTAAAAACTCCTGGATGTCATGCATCAATGCCCTGGGGGCGTCGCTATTCGGCTGCGTTCAGTTTCAGGGTGATATTGTTCTGGATCCATGCGGGATCCCACCATTCCACCGGGTTGACGAAAACCCCGCCGACGAGCATGCCGTAGTGGAGATGGTCACCTCCGGCGAGGCCTGTCGCGCCCGTGTTGCCGATGATATCGCCCCGGGAGACCATCTGACCGGCTTCCACCTGGATGCTGCTCAGATGAGAATAGGTACTGAACAGGCCGAGGCCATGGTCGATGGCGACGGTCTCTCCGTAGATTCCCACGGGGCCCGTAAAGATGACTTTCCCCGAGTTGCCGGCCGGGACCGGGGCGTGGGCGAGGGAGGCCAGGTCGATGCCCACGTGCACCTGACGGTCGATGGTCTTGCCCTGGTACTGATATTCCCGGTGATCCGCAAAGTTCGCTTTTCTGGCGGCATTGGGCAGCCGCAGGAACGGACCGGTCCAGTAGAGCGTTCCTTCCGAGTCCCTGGTCATCTTTTGGAAGGCTTCGGCGTTGGCGCGCCGAAGGTCCTGGTTGACCGACAGGAATTTGTCGACGGGGGTCGCCGGAGGCGTGCCGGAAAGGCTGTATTCGAATTCCGGCATCTTCCGGGCGAGAAATCCATCGGAGAGCCGGATCAGATCCTTTTTGAACTTTTTGGCGCGGATATGGTGGTAGAAACCGGCTTTGCTCTGATTCCCGGCGCTGTCCTTGGCGGAGAGAAACACTTCCGTCCCCTTGCCCTGACGATAGTCCAGGGCGAAGAGGCACGCCAGGCGGCCTTCGGGGTCGCCTGCCAGCGCGTAGCCCTGGAAAAAATTGTCGCCGACCTGCACGCCGTGTTCCGGGCATGCCTCGGACAGCTTGTATACCACCAGTCCGGCGCCGCCCTGATTGATGTTGTGCTGCCTGCTGAGGACCTCGACCCTCGGCGGGCGGAAGTCGATCCGCACCGGCCGTTCGATGACCGTCCGGTTTCCCTGCCACCAGTTCCGCCAGGAATAGTCGTTGGCGATCAGTCGAAGCAGGGCGTCGCCGTCGGATAACCCCTGCTTTTTCGGTTCGATGGTCACGGCCAGGGATTTGTCGAAGACCTCGCCGCCGACGATGAAATTGATGGCGGGGTAGCTTTCCTCAAAGAGCACGGCTGTTTTTTCACCCTGCACCAATGAAATATTGACGCTGCGGATGCCGCTTTCGGGATCCGAGACGTTCAGTCGGAGATCATGGGCCGCGCGGACGGCGGCATCGAGTCCTTCCATCGACACTGCAGGACCGGTGCCTTCGAGCTTGAGATACAGCACCACGCCCAACCCGGCCAGGAGCAGCGAGCCCAGCACGAGGAGTAAGCGCTTTTTCATCATTCCCCACTTGTTTTTCAAAAAATTACACCTCTATTGCATAATTGATTCAAATGGCGACAATACCAGCTAAAACCGCTGCAATCAAGGCCTGTTTTTCGTTTCTTGACTTTTCACGGCGCCCACGGTAAACAGCGTCTAAGGGAAATTAACAGGATGAATAATTTAGTAAATATCGACAATCTGCAGATGGGGGAAGGGCAGCCGCTGGCCCTGATTGCAGGACCATGCGTCATCGAGGATGAAGGCCGGGTTCTCGACATTGCCGAACGGCTGAAATCGATCACCGACGATATCGGCATCCCCCTGATATTCAAGGCCTCTTATGACAAGGCCAACCGAACCTCGCTTGGCTCCTTCCGAGGGCCGGGCGCGGCGGATGGGCTTCGGATTCTGGCGAAGGTCAAGGCGCGGCTGGGGCTTCGCCTTCTTTCGGATGTTCACCGGATCCGGGAGGTGGATGCGGCCGCGGAAGTGCTTGACGTGATCCAGATACCGGCCTTTCTCTGCCGACAGACCGACCTGGTGCTGGCCGTTGCCGGGACCGGGAAAACGGTCAATGTCAAAAAAGGTCAGTTTCTGGCTCCCTGGGATGTGGTGAACATCGTCGAGAAGATTCGGTCGGTCGGCAATGACCGCATCGTGATCACGGAGCGGGGGGTCATGTTCGGCTACAACAACCTCGTCGTCGATTTCCGGGGCATCCGCATCATGCAGCAGACAGGCTGCCCGGTGGTCTTCGATGCGACCCACAGCGTTCAACTCCCCGGCGGTGCCGGTACGGCCTCGGGCGGACAGCGCGAGTTCGCGCCGGTGCTGGCCAAAGCGGCTGTGGCTGCCGGGGTTGACGGCGTTTTTCTCGAAGTGCACACCGATCCGGATCAGGCCCTCTGCGACGGCCCGAACTCCCTGAAATTGGACACGCTGGCGCCGCTGCTGAATCGACTGAAGCGGATCCGGGAGGTCGCGTGACCCGCCCGGGGCGAAAGGTCCCCCCGGGCCCCGAAATACTGACGGCCATCCGGCTGCTTCTTCTCGATGTGGACGGTGTCCTGACCGATGGGCAGATCATCTATACGGCAGAGGGGCACGAGATCAAATCATTCAGCGTCAGGGATGGATTGGGCATCCGCCTGGCCATGGATGCGGGCATTCGGGTGGGCATCGTTACCGCAAGGGCCTCCGAGGCCCTGCGCCACCGATGCCGTAATCTCGGCATAGACCTCATCTTCGACGGCGTCCAGGACAAAGGGGCGGCGCTGGATGCCATCGTTGAACAGACCGGCATCCCCGCCCGGCAGACCGCCTTTGTCGGGGACGATCTCCTGGATCTGCCGCTGATGCGGCGGGTTGGGGTCGCTGCTGCGGTTGCCGATGCCGATGATATGGTGCTTGAATACGCCGATCTGGTCACCCGCAGGGCCGGTGGCCAGGGGGCTGTCCGGGAGGTATGCGAGCTGCTGCTGAAGGCCCGGGGGGAATGGGCGCACATTCGCCGCCGCTTCGGTGGAGATGAAGAACAGGGCTCGTAACCGGATCAAGCTGATCCTGCTGGGATGCATCCTGGTGATCCTTGCCGGGATGGTCGTGGTGTTCCAGGGGTACCGCCGCACCATGGACGAGGCGGGAAGCCTGGTTTCCGCCATCCAGGACGGCGCCGGCATGGCGATCTCCAGTGTCCGGCAGACCGCCGTCCGCAACGGGGAGACCCAGTGGAGCCTGGAGGCGGCGTCGGCCGAATACCTCAACGACGAAGGCCGGGCGGTTTTCACCCAGCCGTCGGTCACCTTTTTCATGACGGACCGTGGAGAGGTCGTGATGACGGCCGCCAGCGGAACGGTCCAGACCGATACGAACGATATCATGGTGAGCGGGGACGTCGTGGTCAAGGATCAGACGTATGTGCTCAGAACCCAGACGCTCGAATATGACAATGCCGGACACCGCATGTTCACGGACGATCCGGTGGCGATATCGGGTGCGGGCTTCGACCTCGAAGCCGACTCCGCATCGCTGGACATGAAATCCCGGCAGGCGGTGCTTCGCGGGAATGTCAGAGGAACCTTGAGTGAAGATGTTGAACTCTAGTGCCGCAACAGGATTTCGGCGGCTGTTGTTGACCACCTGGATGCTGCTGGCCACGGTCTGCTGGACGCCTGAAGCCTTGGCCCAGAGCCCGCCGGCCGACGGAGCGGAGCGGAAAGAGAAGATTCATATCTCTTCGGAGAGCCTCGTGGTCAACGATGCCGATAAATTTGCCGAATTCATCGGCAATGTGCGGGCGGTCCAGGGGACCACGGAGATTGTTTCGGATCGCTTGAAGATCTATTACGAGGGAAATCCCAGGCAGGTGTCGGGAGGGGATGCCGGAGGTCCCGGAAGGACCGGAGACTCCATCAAAAAGATCGTCGCCACCGGCAACGTCAAAATTCATTTTGACGATACGGTGGCCGAAAGCCGGGAAGCGGTATACACTACGGCAGACCGGATCCTCGTCCTGTCGGGCCCCAACTCCAAGGTGACCAAACCGTCGAGTGGTGAGATTTCGGGTTCGAAGATCTCCATCAACCGGGAGAGCGGCCAGATCAAATTCGAAGGGAATGTCGAGGGACTCTTCTTCCCCGGGGAAAAAGGGCTTAACTGAGGTGGCCGAACTCTCCCTCCGGTCGCTCGCGAAGGTCTACCATGGCCGCCGGGTGGTGGACGATGCGAGCCTCTCGGTGACATCGGGACAGGTCGTCGGCCTCCTGGGGCCGAACGGGGCCGGCAAGACCACCACCTTCTACATGGCCGTGGGACTGATTCAGCCGGATGAAGGCCGCGTTTACCTTGATGACGAGGATATTACGGATTATCCTATGTACAAACGGGCCAGGAAAGGCGTAGGATATCTGCCGCAGGAAACCTCGATTTTCAGAAAGCTGACGGTACGGCAGAACATCCTGGCCATCCTGGAATTCCTGCCCATGACCCGAAACGAGCGCGCGCAGCGCGCGGATCAGCTGCTGGCGGAGCTCGGCATCAGCCGCCTGCGGGATCAGAAAGCCAGCGTGCTTTCCGGCGGGGAGCGGAGACGCCTGGAGATCAGCCGGGCACTGGCCACCAATCCGTCGTTCATCCTCCTGGATGAGCCTTTTGCCGGGGTCGACCCGCTGGCGGTCATCGATATCAAGAAAATTATCGACCATCTGAAGGGAAGGGGGATCGGTATCCTGATTTCGGATCACAATGTCAGAGAGACGCTTGGGGCTTGTCACCATGCCTATATCCTGAGCGGTGGGGAGGTGATCGAAGCCGGCCCACCGGAAAAGATAGCAGCGAGTGAAACAGCCCGTCGGTTTTATTTGGGGGAAGAATTTAGGTTGTAGCTATGGCAATTGAACTCAGACAACAACTGAAGCTGAGCCAGCAGCTGGTCATGACCCCGCAGCTTCAGATGGCAATCAAGCTGCTACAGCTTTCCCGCCTGGAGCTGGTGGATACGATCCGTCAGGAGCTCGAGGAAAATCCGGCGCTCGAGGAGGTCCAGGAGGAGATCCGGCCGGAGGAAGGTCTGGGGGACGGGCCCGATTACGATGCTGCGGAGGGAAAGGCCGGTGACGCCGCGGAGGCCCAGGAGGTCAAGATTGAAGAGAAGCTTCCCGAGGACATCGACTGGAGCAACTACATCGATGGGTACAACTCGCCGGGTCGGACCAGTTTTGAGAGCGAGGCCAAGGAGGCGCCCCGCTACGAGGCGTTCATCGCACAGCGGGAGCTGTTGAGCAGCCACCTTCTCTGGCAGTTTCTGATGATTTCGCCTTCCCGCGAAGAGGAGCGGATCGGCAGCCTTATTGTGGGAAATCTCAACCGGAACGGGTTCCTGGAGGTCTCGGTCGAAGAGCTTGCAGAGATGAGCGGCGCGTCGGTGACGCGGGTGGAGGCGGTGCTCTCTCTTTTTCAGGGGTTCGACCCCGTCGGCGTCTGTGCCAGAGACCTCCAGGAAAGCCTTCTGATTCAGGCGCGGCACTATGGATGCGACGATCCGATCGTCCAGAAAATTATTCAGCACCACATGACCCATCTCGAAAACAAAAACTACAGGGCTGTCGCCAAGGCCCTCAAGGTCAGCATCGATCAGGTGGTGGATGCCGTAAACGTCATCCGCGGACTGGAGCCTCGGCCGGGCCGCCAGTTCAGCGACGATGCGCCGCATTACATCAACCCGGATATTTACGTCTACAAGCTCGAGGATGATTTCGTCATCGTGCTGAACGACGACGGGATGCCGAAGCTCCGTGTCAATCATTTCTACCAGAGCGCCATGGGCAAGGGCGGCGCGCTGGCGGGATCCGCTCGTGAGTACATGCAGGAAAAGATGCGGGCGGCGGCTTGGCTCATCAAGAGCATCCAGCAGCGACAGAAAACCATCTACCGCGTCATGGAAAGCATCCTGAAATTCCAGCGGGAGTTTTTCGAGAGCGGGATCGCTCACCTGAAGCCGATGATCCTCAAGGATGTGGCGGAAGACATCGAAATGCACGAGTCGACCATCAGCCGCGTCACCACCAACAAATATGTCTACACCCCCCAGGGCATTTTCGAGCTGAAATATTTTTTCAACAGCTCCATCAACCGGGTGCGCGGCGATGCCGTCGCATCGGCGAGCGTCCAGGAGCGAATACGGCAGATTATTGATGGCGAGGACCCCAAAAAGCCTTACAGCGATGAAAAGATTTCCCGGATTTTGGAGGCCTCGAACATCGACATTGCACGACGGACCGTTGCGAAATACCGAGAGATGATGAAAATACTGCCATCGAACAAACGAAAACAATTCTAAGGGAGGTCATTTATGCAGACATCTGTGACGTTCAAAAATATCGACCCTTCCGATCACCTGAAAGCATACGTGAGTGACAAGCTCGACCGGTTCGACCGGTTCCTCGACAATCCCGCGGAGGCGAATGTAGTGCTTTCCGTCGAAAAGTTCCGGCATATTGCAGAAATCAAAATTACCGGAGACCGCCTGAAAATCAACGGCAAAGAAGAGACCGTCGACATGTATTCGGCCATTGACATGGTCTTGGACAAGCTTGAGAAGCAGATCAAGAAAAGCAAGCAGAAGGTTCGAGACCGCCGGGGCAGGGGCGGGGCGAAAGTCGATTCGGCGCCCGTCGGGTTCGACTATGCCGGCGCTGTCGAAGATGACGCCGAGATTATTGTTAAAACGCTGGAGTACAAACCCATGGACGCCGAGGAGGCGGTCATGCAGCTGGACCTCGCCGATGACAGCTTCATCGTCTTCACCAACGCCAGGACGGACCAGATCAACGTGGTCTACCGCAGAAATGATGGTCATTACGGCCTGATTCAACCCCAGTAAATACAAAACGATGCCGAAACGGCGCCCGCTGATGTGGTAAAGGCCCCCACCCTCTCGAGGGACGGGGGCCGACGCTCTTTCAGACGCAGAAAGTATAGCGTATCGGATACAGTGTAGCATGAAAATTCTTGATGTTTTGCGAAAAGAAGCGGTTGTTCTCGACCTGAAGTCGAAGGAGAAGAAGGGGGTGATCGAGGAGCTCGTCATGCCCCTGGCACAGGTTTCCGGCGTCGCCCCCGAGGAGCTGGTGAGGGTCCTCATGGAGCGGGAGAGGCTGGGCAGCACCGGCATCGGCGGCGGGATCGGCATCCCCCACGGAAAGCTGAAGGACATTGATTCGCTCATTGTGGGCTTCGGACTGAGCCGGCAAGGGGTCGATTTCGAGTCGATAGACGGCCGGCCGACCCATATATTCTTCCTGCTGGTGACGCCGGAAAATTCCATCGACATTCATCTCAAGCTGCTGTCTCAAATATCCAGGATCCTGAAAAATGACCTCTTGAAGGAGCGCCTGCGCAACGCCAAATCCCAGGATGAGGTGCTGGACATTATCCGGGAAGAGGATGTGGGGCTGTAGCGTGCATTCATTGGCGGGGTGGGGTGCGGCATGCCGGAAAACCTGAAAATCATCATCATCACCGGGCTGTCCGGCTCCGGAAAGAGCACGGCGCTGGCGGCGTTCGAGGATGCAGGGTTTTATTGCGTCGACAACATGCCGGTATCGCTCCTTCCCGATTTCCTGAAGCTGCCCCTGACCAAGGCGTTCACCGGGCTCGCGTTTGTCATGGATCTTCGGGAGAGGGCTTTTCTGGACCGTTACGAAGCCGTGTTTGACGCGCTGGCCGCCAAGGGGTATCAATTCGAGATCGTCTTTTTCGAAGCAGATGAATCCACGCTGCTGCGGCGGTATTCACAGACCCGAAGATTTCATCCCCTGGCCCGGGACAAAGGTGTGCTCGAAGGGATACGGGTCGAGCGGCGGAAGATGATGCCGCTGAGGCGTGCGGCCCGGCAGGTGATCGACACCTCCAATTATACGGTTCATGAGCTGAAATCGCGCATTTTTGACATTGCGCGGGAGAAGGAGACGCGGATCCCGCTGAGGATCAAGGTACTTTCGTTTGGGTTCAAATTCGGCCTGCCGAAGGATGCCGACCTCGTGATGGATGTCCGCTTTATCGAAAACCCATACTTCGTTCCGGCATTGAAGCCCCTTGACGGGAGATCGCCGGAGATCCAGGATTACGTTCTGAACCGGGAGGTTACACGGCAGTTTATCGAGAAATACACCCGCCTTCTCGATTTTCTGATGCCGCTGTACGAGAAGGAGGGTAAGGCATACCTGACGGTCGCCGTCGGGTGCACCGGCGGCAGACACCGGTCGGTGGCCATTGCCTGCCCCATCTTTGAACATATCAAGCAGCACAACAGGTGGGTGCATCTGCAGCATCGAGACATCGGAAAGGTGGACTAGGCGGGGCGCCGGGGTGTTCCCCGTGCTTTAGGAAGATTATGATTGGTATTGTAATTGTAACACATGGTCAGCTCGCAGAGGTATTGATCGATACGGCCGAGCTGATCGTCGGTTCGCGGCCCGAGGCCATGATAGCAGTTTCCATCAATATCACGGAGGACGTCGACAAGCTCCGGGGGAAGGTGGCCCGTGCCATTAAGGAGGTCACCCGGAAGCGGGGGACGCTGATTCTGACGGACATGTTCGGCGGAACGCCGTCCAATTTGAGTTATTCGTTTCTCAAGGAGGACCAGGTGGAGGTCGTATCCGGCGTCAACCTGCCCATCGTGATCAAGGCGATCAATTCTCGGGAGAGAATGGGCTTGCGGGAGCTGGCGGAGTCCCTGGAAAGTTTCGGCAAGCGAAGCATCTCCATGGCCAGCGGCATTCTGAGGGGCAACAAGCGGGGATGACTGCCAGGCGGCATTCGGCTGGAGATCTCGGGCCGGCACCCGCAAATGTCAGGTCGGGAGGCGACCCATCCACAGCGTCAGCCCGCCCGGTGCGAGAAAACATCGCCCCCGGCGGCCGGAGAGGAGTATAGAGATGACGGAACGGAGACCCTTTATTGCCGGAAACTGGAAAATGTTCAAGACCATCCGCGAGGCGGTCGAGACTGCCGGGGCGCTGGTGGGGCATGTCTCGGACGCCGCTGGTGTCGATATCATGATTGCACCGAATTTTACGGCACTGGCTGCCGTTCGTGAGGTGCTGCAGGGCAGTGCCGTGATGCTCGGCGGACAGAACCTCCATTGGGCGCCCGAGGGCGCCTTTACGGGAGAAACCTCCGCAGGCATGCTCCAGGATGCCGGGTGTCGCTACGTGATTGTCGGCCACTCGGAGCGGCGCCAGTATTTCGGGGAAACCGACGAGACGGTGAACAAAAAAATCCGGGCGGCACTCGAGTGCGGGCTTGCCCCGATCCTCTGCGTGGGGGAGACGGAAAAGGAGCGTGAGGCAAAAAAAACCTTTTCAGTACTTGACAAACAGATTCAAAACGGTTTAAAAGACCTCCGCTCGGCTGATGTAGGCCCCATGGTGATCGCGTATGAGCCGGTCTGGGCCATCGGAACCGGCAAGACGGCAAGCCGTGAACAGGCACAGGAGGTTCATCGGTTTCTGCGTTCTTTAATGGAAAGCATCTTCGGAAATGACCTTGCCAGCGCCATCCGGATACAGTATGGTGGCAGTGTAAAGCCCAACAATATCAAGGCGCTGATGGAAATGCCGGATGTGGACGGCGCACTGGTGGGGGGGGCAAGTCTGGATGCGGCGACATTCAGCCAGATCCTCCATTTCCAATCATAGAGGAAGTTTATCTTTAATGTCGGCATTTTTGATTATCATACACGTCATCGTCTGTATCGCCCTGATCATGATTGTTTTGCTGCAGACGGGCAAGGGCGCGGACATGGGCGCAGCCTTCGGGGGCGGTGGAAGCAATACCCTCTTCGGCAGTACCGGTGCGTCCACGTTCCTGGGGAAGGCGACGACGATAGCGGCGGTCGTCTTCATGATAACATCGCTCGCGCTGGCCTATATGTCGGGGCATCGCCTCGAAGGGTCCGTGATGACCAACGTGGAGGCCCAGCAGACGACGAATGCGCCGGAACAGGCATCGGATCAAGCATCCGGCCAAGCATCTGATCAGATCCCGGAGGCTCCGGCAGCGGAACAACGCAACGGCGCTCCCGAGGCATCGGCCGCAGCATCGGCCACAGCATCGGATGGAGCGCCCGCAGCTCCGGCGAGCGACGCTGCACCGGCAGCCGAAAATCCAGAATGATCTGGAGCGTTCAGCAATGATGCTGCTATATTGTGCCGAAGTGGTGGAATTTGGTAGACACGCTATCTTGAGGGGGTAGTGGGCCACGCCCGTGCCGGTTCAAATCCGGCCTTCGGCACCATTTTTCAATATACAAGCCAAGTGATGGATCTGAAGCGGATCGGGTCCATCGTCTTGGCTTTTTTTGTTTTGTTGATCTATATTATTTCTGCGAGAAAGGAAAGATATGGTCTTTGCCTATAGCAGCAACGCCTTCGTCAAGCATTCCTTGGTCGATGCCATCGAGAAGATCTCGCGGCTGGGTTTCAAGGGGGTAGAAATCATGTGCGACAAGCCCCACCTCTACCCGCCCGACTTTACGGAAGAGAATCTGGCCGCCGTATCCGAAGCCCTTGAAAAACATGGCCTGAAGCCCACCAACCTCAACTGCTTTACCCTCTTTGCCGTGGGGGACACCTATCTTCCCTCCTGGATCGAGGGCGATGATTCGCGCCGGGAGATCCGCATACGCCATACCCTCTCGTGCCTGGAGGTCGCCCATCGGCTGGGGTGTCGTTGCATCTCCGTACCGCCGGGAGGCCCGCTGGACGGCATGGCGCAGCGCGAGGCCTTCGCCCTGTTTCGCAAGGGGCTGGAGCGCGTCATGCCCGAAGCCGAACGGCTGGGTATCGATGTCCTTATTGAGCCGGAACCGGAGCTGCTTATTGAAAATACGTCCCAATTCAAGTCATTTATGGCAGATATTCAGTCCAAGAATCTGGGCCTTAATTTTGATATCGGCCATTTTTACTGCGTCGGCGAAGATCCTGCGGCGGCCTTTGAGGAGCTCTTCGCATGGATCGGACATGTGCATATCGAGGACATTGCCGACACCCGCGTGCACCAGCACCTGGTTCCCGGTCGCGGAGCGATCCCCTTCATGTCGGTCTTCCAGGCCATGAAGCGTCTGGGATATGACGGAGACATCTGTCTGGAACTCTACCCATATGTGGAGATGCCGGAGCTTGCCGGCCGCGAAGGCCTGGCTTTCCTGGCACCGATTTTTCAGGATGCCGAGCTGCGCATCGACGGCATTCCCGGCTGACGGGGTCCGCAGACCCGAAAAAGCCCCCTGGGCGCAAATGGACAAACCTGTGAAACAGCTGACATCCTACATCCAGTCCTTCTCGGTTCCCTTTGAATATCCGGTCTATTTTACGCAGCACCTTTTTGCAGCGGACAACCCGGTGCTGGCGGGGGTCGCCGATCGCCTGAAAGAGGCGCGCCGCCATCGGTTTCTGGTTTTCCTGGATGCGGGCGTCGCCGCGGCCCACGGCGGCCTGATACCCTGCATCGAGCAGTATTTTGACGCCCGTTCGACCGACATGACCCTGGCCGCACCGCCGGAGGTCGTGCCCGGCGGTGAGCGTGTGAAAAACGGCTGGGAGCATGTTCATCGCGTTGTCGGCATGATCAACCGATGCCGCCTCGACCGTCAGAGCTATGTCGTCGCCGTCGGCGGCGGTGCCGTGCTGGATATGGTCGGCTTCGCGTCCGCCATCGTACACCGGGGGCTTCGGCTCCTGCGTGTCCCGACAACGACGCTGGCCCAGAACGATGCGGGCATTGGCGTAAAAAACGGCATCAATGATCAGGGACAGAAGAATTACGTCGGCACCTTCGCCCCCCCGTTCGCCGTGCTCAACGATGCGGCGTTCCTGGCAACCCTGAGCTTTGAGCAGTGGATCGGCGGCATCGCCGAAGCTTTCAAAGTGGCGATTATCAAGGACGCTCAATTCTTCAACTATCTCGTCGAATCCGCCGGGGCCCTGAAATCCAGGGATGCCGGGGCCATGGCCGAGGCGGTCCGGCAGTGTGCGGTCCTTCACCTGGACCATATCCGGGACAACGGCGATCCGTTTGAGTTCGGCTCGGCCAGACCCCTCGATTTCGGTCACTGGGCCGCCCACAAACTCGAGAGCATGTCCGGCTACACCATCGGGCATGGTCAGGCCGTTTCCATCGGAATTGCCCTGGACGCCTACATCGCGGTTCGGCAGGGGTGGATGCCGGAGGATGACTTCCTGCGGATCCTCGGCGG
Source organism: uncultured Desulfococcus sp. (assembly GCA_913060435.1). Classification (GTDB taxonomy): domain Bacteria; phylum Desulfobacterota; class Desulfobacteria; order Desulfobacterales; family Desulfococcaceae; genus Desulfococcus. The sequence goes on along the minus strand of CAJXSB010000034.1, from coordinate 1,484 downwards.
CCTGACGGCCTGCGGCCTGCCGGTATGGGATGATCGGCTCCGGCAGCAGGGCCCGGACGGATCTCTGGAAATCCTGGACGGTCTGGCGCAGTTCCGGGAACACCTGGGGGGGGATCTGACCATTACGCTGCCCCTGGGCATCGGGCGCAAGACGGAGGTGAATGCCGTCGCCCCCGAGGATGTCGCCGCCGCCATCGGGGTGCTGCAGAAAGCGGCCGGAAGGCCCTCGGCGCAGTGTTCGGAATGCCGTTAGAAGGGGCGGACAATGTTTGATTTGAAATCATACCTTGCTGAAAAGCGCAGGGTCGTCAATGACGCACTGGAGGGCTTTTGCGGCGAACCCGCCGATACCCCCAGAATTCTTGCGGCCATGCGCTATTCGCTGATGGCCGGGGGCAAGCGGCTCCGGCCGATTCTCTGCCTGGCGAGTGCCGAAGCCGTGGGCGGCGACGCCGGAGAGGCCCTGGCCCCGGCCTGCGCCCTGGAGATGATTCATACCTACTCTCTGATCCACGACGATCTTCCTGCCATGGACGATGACGACCTGCGGCGGGGCCGGCCTACGAGCCATGTCCGGTTCGACGAGGCAACGGCCCTGCTCGCAGGAGACGCCCTCCTGACCCTGGCCTTTGAGATTCTTGCCGGGCAGGCGGAGCAGGACGGCTCGGATCCGGCCCGGAGCCTCCGCATCATTCGCGAGGTCGCTGCCGCCGCCGGCTGCCGGGGAATGATTGAAGGGCAGATGCGGGACCTGGCGGCCGAGGGAAAACCGCTCGATGCCGACGCCCTCGAGCAGATGCATTCCCTTAAGACCGGGGCGCTGATCCGGGCATCGGTGGCGGCCGGGGCGATTGCGGGCGGAGCGGATTTCACGGCCATCCAGGCGCTGATGCGGTATGCCGGCAAGCTCGGCCTCGCCTTCCAGGTGACCGACGACATCCTGAACGTGGTGGGCGACCCCCGGGTCATGGGCAAGGCAGCGGGCACGGACATCGACCGCCAAAAGAGCACCTATCCCGCGTTGCTCGGTCTGGCGGCGTCGCGTCGCTTCGCACGCAGACTCATCCATGAGGCGCTGGCGGCGATCGCCGCATTGGATGAAAAATCGGAGCCGCTTCGGGCGATTGCGGCATATGTTTTGGAAAGAAAGCGATAAACGGGCCTGCAGGAAGGGGCTTGGGGCATTGTCCCGGCCCTGGTGGGCCGGGACCAGAGCGTCAGGTGGCGCCATTCACCATGGGGTTGGAGGGGGGCAGGGGCTTCTGGTTCCCGCGGGAGCCATTGGCGCTTTTTTTCAGCCATGCATTGATCCGGTCGCGGATCATCTCTGAATCCACGCTGTCCTTTACATTCTTCAGGACCTTTCGTTCCTCGCCGCTTGATAGAATGGCAACGATATCTGTCTCGCCATCGCCGTCATCGGCGTCGGGATAGGAGTTTTCGAGCCAGATGTTTCTCAAATCCCGGGTTGGAAACTGCTCATT
>CAJXSB010000033.1 GCA_913060435.1 uncultured Desulfococcus sp. | reverse complement strand
GTCTTCGCCGCCGCCGATGTGGAAGTCGATGTTTTCCTGGAGAGGCTCCCGGCCATCAGCACGCTGGCCGAACAGGTGGTCATCACCATCACCGATGACGACAACGCCCTGAAGGCGGCCAAACGCTTCATGGGCGGAAAGGTCCGTGCCGGGGACCAGGCGGGCGAGGGGTTGGAGGAGGTTTTTATCGTCGACCACCATCTGTCCAATGTGGAAATCATCGACGTCTCCTATGGCAAGGAGGTGCGCGGCTTCAACATCAGCGGACACCATTACTGGTATCGGCATCCCTGGATGAGCAGCGACATCGTTTTCCTGATGCGAACCGACCTGCCGCCCCATCGCCGCGGACTGTCGCCCACCGAACTGGAAGGCATCTGGTATTTGTCCCCGGATTACCCCGAAAAGATTCAAAACGCGGCAAAAACAGAACTGAAGGGGAAATGGTGATCCCCATCCGCCATCAACCGAAGAGGACCCGGATATGATCAAATGGCTTCAGTGGATGCTTCTGGTACCCTTTGCGCTGGTCATGCTTCTGATTCCCGCCCCTGGATTCGGCGACATCGCCGCGCCGGATGGTCTGGATGCCGCCGGCCTTGCCGTCGATGAACTGACCTTTGCCAACGAGCTGGCAACTCTTGATGCCATCCAGGCTGCGGCGGCGCAATTTCCCCGCGGGCTGCCCGTCGTCGTCGAGGCCTTCATGGTCTATCAGGGCGCTGAAAATAAGGCCGTCACCGCATTCGATATCCGGAATGTCTGGCCGGGGCCCCGTACCCGCCCGATGCCGAAGCGCGGCACCAGGAATTACACGGGCCTCATTCAGATATCCACCAGGGGCATCGGACCGCCCATGCGGCGATTTCCCGGATTGACGCTCACCCTCGAACCTGCCAGCCAGGACGTGGACATGTGCGGGGTGATCCATCTGGGGGTGATCGCCCGGTTCCGGGCCTGGGGAAAAGACTTCCGCTATGCGATGCCCAAGGATTTCATCCAGTGGGATCCAAACACCTTTTCGGTCCTCAAGGTGGAGGACGAACATACGGCACAGACCGGCGGCCTGGTGTCGCGGCATCCCGGCAGGGACTACCTCTTCTATCCGGCGGCGGAGGGAAGCCATCGCATCGGCGTCACCGTCGAAGGCGTCCGCGCCACGGCCCTCGTCAATGTCCGCCCCGCCCGGATGAGCCGCCTGGAGATCCTCCCCGGCCCGGACGCTCTCGCCGGCGGTGCCGAGGGCATGCGGGCCGTCGCCCACTACAGGGATGAATGCCGGCCGCCTTCGGATGTCACCGAGCAGGTGGTGTGGGACAGCCGCATGGCCCTCGAACCCCGGCCGTTACGGCTCGACATCACCGCCCCGGCCCATCCGTCCGGCCGCATTCCGCTCTGCCGGAGCGTTCCCCTCCAGGCGCTGCTGACCCATTCACCCGGCAGGCGGCTGGTGACGGCGCACTATGAACAGCTCTCCGCCGCCATCACCCTGGACGACCGCCGGCCCCAGGGCCCCGTGGACGTTACCCACAGTGCGGGCCTCCACTGGTCCACCGGCGGCCCCGTCTTCAGCGCCGCTGCAACGGGCCGATTTTCGGTCACCGCCACCGATAATGCCTCGGGCCTGAGCGCATCCCTCACCCTCGAGGTGATCCCCCCGGCCGATGCGCCCCTTTACCCGCTGGCCGGCGTCCAGGTTCCCGCCATTCTGACGGAAGGAGAGAGCGCCGCGCTGAGCGCCACCGCCTTCCGCTGCAGCGGAGCGGTGCCCGCCCCCGGCCTGGAGTGGATCTCCCTCACACCCGATCTGATCAGCTGCACGGCCTCGGGCGCCTGCACCGCACGCAGGGCGGGATCGGCGACCGTCGCGCTGATGCAGCACGGAAAACTCGCTGTCCAGCGCAGCATCACCATCGCGCCGCAGCCGGCCCCAGACCCGAAGGAATCGGATATCCCACGGAGCGCCGACATTCCCGACGAGCCTGATGCCGCGCCGCCGCCGATGGTGGCGGGCTCCGTGGCACGGGACGGGAAGGACCAAGGCGACAGCCGCCAGGCATCGGATCCGCCGCCGATGGTCCTGGGCTCTATGGGCCGGGACAGGAAAGACCCCGCTCCGCCCCCAGGAGAGGATGATCCCCCGCCCATGGTCCGTCGATCCGGGCGGGCGGCGCCCAATCCGCCACCCCGGGACAACGGAGATGCCGGTTCCCGGCGGCAGGCGAAAAAAGCACCCAAGCCCGGGCAGCAGCCCATCCCCCGGCAGGCGGGCGGCGGCTTCGACGCCGGAAAGGAGTATACCGTCAAGGCCATTGCCCTCGAGACCGAAAAGCGCAGCTGCAGCACCGGCGTCTCCTCCTCGGAAACCTTCGAGGGCCTGGTCCGCGGGAGTGAAATATCGGTGACGGTCCGCCAGGACGGACGGGACTACCTGCTGTCCGGAAACAAGGCAAAATACCTGCTGCAGCGCCGGGGCTACATCCGCAACCAGCGCAACTGCGGCTATGTGACCACTCGAAAATACCGGCGATTCGGGCCGGCCATCAGCCAGGCAGCCGAAACCCGACCCCAAAAGTCCTATAACGCCTGCATCGAGGAGTACTGCCCCGGCTGCTCGGAGCGGCAGATTCTCGGCGTCGCCTTTGATGACACCATCTCGGCCGCCGTCGAGAACCGCGCCCCGGACAACCGCTGCAGCATCTGCCTGGAGCGCCGCCGGGCAGAGATCAACCAATGCGCCGGCCGATAGGAGGGATAAGAATGATGGATACCGCCAACCGAAAACGAATGCGCTGCCTTGCCCTTATCCTTCTCTGGAGCCTGAGCGTCGGCACGGCCTTCGCCGGGTCCTTCGAAGGGCTGACCCCGGGCGTATCGACCCGCGGCGAGGTTTACCAGACCCTCGGCAGCCCCCTGAAAAAAACCCGGAACGCCCGGAAATGCTGGTTCGATCCCGCCCCCTTCGAGGGAAAGCGCATCCAGGCGAAATTCTTCGACAGCGGCATCCTCAGGACCCTGACCCTCGAACCCGGGCAGGCCTACAGCCTGGCGCAGTACGAAGCATGGCTCGGCCTCGGGAAGCCCGACAGGGAAGAAGTCCAGGACGGCAGGCAGTTCCACTACTACGACAGCAGGGGCGTCGCGCTGGTCCAGGAGGGGCTGGCAGTGGACGCACCAGTGGCATATTTCTGGCACTACGACACCGGCATCAATAAGCTGCACAAGCGATGGGAGGCCATCCGGAAGGATTGCACGAAAGCGAGAAAGCAGGATGACTGCGACGCGATGGAGCGGGCCTGGCGCAGCGGCCGGCGGGAATTTCCAAAAATCGCCGCTTTCATCAATCATCAAATCTACTGGCTGATGACCTGCGTAGGCCGCCCCGGAAGCGACCGGAGCGAACTGCTCGCCCTGGCGGAGAAGGCCATTGCGCTCAACCCCGCGGATACGGAGTTCATCAACCTGGGATGGATCTACTACTCCCTTTACGAAGACTGGCCAAAGGCGCTGTCCGCCTTTTCCGAGGTGAACCTCGAGGCGAACCCCGAGATTCACTATTTTCTCGGCGACTGCCTCGAAAAGACCGGCGGGCCGGCCCGGGAGATCCGGAAGCACTACCGCGACTGCGCGGAAAAAGACCCAGACAGCAAGTGGGGCAAAAAGGCCCGACAGCGGTTGGCCCGGATGTAGACGTACACGCACTCTCTGCCTCGCGTTTCGCTGAATCGATGGCCGGGTTCGGAGACCACCGGCGGGTAAAAGCGGCAAGACAGGCGGCAGGCAAAAGAACTGTTTCCGTCAGGACCGCTTTCTGATAATAGGCACCGGAAGCATCAATTGGCGTTTCGAACCATACCTGTTGACGCGCCCCGCGCAATCATTCCATATGCCGAAGGAGAGAACCGAATGAGCATCCACCTGACCGGCAAGGGCCCGCAGACCATCGCCATCCATGCCGGGGAGTCCCCGGAAAAACAGAACCAGGCATCCGCACCCAATATCTGCATGTCGAGCACCTTTGTCGTTGACGCGCCCATCAGCTTTTCAGCGAAAAACATCGAAGCGGACACCCCGATGATCTACACCCGGTGGGGCAACCCGACCATCGGCCAACTGGAGGCCAAACTGGCGGCCCTGGAGAATGCGGAATCCTGCGTGGCCTTCGGTTCCGGCATGGCCGCCGCCAGCGCCATCCTGCTGAGCCTTCTCAGCCAGGGGGATCACGTAGTGATGAGCAACACCAACTACCCTGGAACGGCCGAGGTCGCCAGGGACACCCTGCCCCGGTTCGGCATCGAGGCGACGACGGTGGACACCAGCGTACTGGATGACGTCCGCGCCGCTGTTCAGCCCAACACCCGGATGATCTGGACCGAAACCCCCTCCAACCCGCTCCTCCGCATCGCCGACATTGCCGGGCTTGCTGAACTGGCCCACCAGAACGGCGCCATACTGGTGGTCGACGCCACCTTTGCGACGCCTGTCGCCACCACGCCGCTGGATCTCGGCGCCGATCTGGTGATGCACTCCCTGACCAAGTATATCGGGGGCCATGGGGACGCCCTCGGGGGTTCGGTGGCCGGGCGTCGGGAGTTGACCGCCCCCCTTCGCGGCGAGGGGCTGATCCACTACGGCGGCATCATCAGCCCCTTCAACGCCTGGCTGATCATGCGGGGCATGGCGACCCTGCCGCTTCGGATGCGTGCACACCAGGAAAATGCCTTGAAGGTAGCCGAATACCTCGAGACCCATCCCCGGGTGGTCCGCGTGCTCTACCCGGGCCTGCCCACCCATCCCCAGCACGAGCTGGCCCGGCGACAGATGAAAAATTTCTCCGGCATGATCAGCTTTGTGACGGAACAGCCCCACGCCGACGCCGCCCGCATGATGAAAGAGCTCGAGGTCATCCACTACGCCGTCTCGCTGGGGCATCACCGCAGCCTGATCTACCTGATGGAGACCAGGGACCTGATCGGCTCATCCTACCGGCTCGACGGGGATGAGCTTCGCAAATATGAAGATATTGCCGGCGAGGGGCTGTTCCGCCTCTCCGTGGGCCTCGAGGATGCCGACGACCTGATCGCGGACCTGGGCCGGGTGCTGGGGTAGGCCGCCGGCGTTGATTTGCGTATGACATACCCCCCATCCGACCAGAGGAGAGATGCCGTGATCATGAACGCACCCACGGGCCCCGCATGGCTGACGACGTGGATGGCCGAACAGAAGATCCCCCTGTGGGGGGCGGCAGACCTCCGGGATCTCCCCGCACCCTGCAGCCGAGGGGGCAGCGCTTTTCCCATCGCGATCTCCTGGGCGATCCCCCTCACCCCGCAGATCATGGCCAGCATCCAGGGCGGGCCCAACCAGGCATATGCCGACGAATATGCCCGCGTTAACCGCCGCATCAATGCATTGTCCCGGGCGCTGGCGGCCGAAATCGAAAAGAGGGGCTTCCAGGCCCTGGCCCTGGCGGCGTCGGAGCGAACCGACACCGTCAACATCCGGGGCGACTTCCCCCACAAGACCGCGGCGACACGTGCCGGGCTGGGCTGGGTGGGCCGCCACTGCCAGCTCATCACCCGGCCCTTCGGCTCCTGGGTCCGACTGGGAACCGTCTTCACCGACATGGTGCTTCCCTGCGGCCCGGCGGTCGAGAGGCATTTCTGCGGCCGGTGCCGGCGCTGCGTGGAGGCCTGCCCGGCAGGGGCCCTGAAGGGCGGCGCATGGCATCCGGGCGTGGACCGGGATGCGCTGCTGGATGCCCGGGTCTGCGACCAGTGGAAAAAAGCGCATTATCCCCAGTACCACAACGGGCACAACTGCGGCATCTGCTCCGCCGTCTGCCCCTTTGGCCTGAAAGTGCTGAAGCGGACGCCGCCGCCGTCTTCCGGCAGGGCTTGAGCGGGCCGCCTCCGCAACCGTCCATCCTGCCAGCAATACGCCAACGGCGTAGAAGGAAGAACGGAATCGATGGCCATTGATATCGACAATCTTGCCAGCGGCCGGCAGAATATCCCCTGACAATGGCCTTGCCTCCGGCTGTATTTTGTGGTTATATCTCATCTAATTCCACCCAGAATGGACACCGGCCATGGCAACGCGCCAATGACCACACCCAATCGGCAGTGTCAACACAAGGAGGCAACGGATGTATTTCAAACGAATCACCGTTCCAGGGCTTGGCTGCAACTCTTACGTCATCGGCTGCCCCGCCTCGCGGCAGGCAGTGGTGGTCGACCCCAAACGCGATGTGCAGGACTACATGGATATTTCCCGCGATGAAGGGATGAAAATTACGCACATCATTGAAACCCATGTCCACGCGGACCACGTCAGCGGAAACCAGGAGCTGAGATCGAGGACCGGGGCGGACATCTATTACAGCGAGCATGCGCCGGTCGCCTTCGAACACCGGAAGCTGACGGAAGGCGACGTCATCGAGTTCGGGATGGTCAAGCTCGAGGTTCTTTATACCCCCGGCCATACGCCGAACTCCATCTCGCTTCTGGTGACGGACAAGGCGCGCTCCGATCAGCCCTGGATGATTCTTACCGGCGACCTGCTCTTCGTCGGCGCCATCGGCCGGCCGGACCTGGCCGGGGCGGAGATCCTGGAGGAGCAGGTCCGGAACCTGTATGATTCCCTCTACCAGAAGCTGCAGCGGCTCCCGGATTACCTGGAGGTGTTCCCGGCCCACGGCCAGGGGTCCCTCTGCGGCAAGGGCATGAGCGCCAAACTGAGCAGCACCCTGGGCTACGAGCGCCAGACCCAGCCGGTGCTGAAGCTGTCGGATTTCAAGGCCTTTCACGACCAGATCGCCGGGTCGTTTCCGGTTCGCCCCAAAAGCTTCACGCACATCATCAACACCAATACCCAAGGCGCCCCCCTCCTCGAGCGATGCCCGCTGGAGCAGACCCTCAACCCGGACCAGTTCGACCGGATCCGCCAGCAGGGGGCGACCGTGATCGACACCCGGGATACGGCATCCTTCGGCGGATTCCACATCCCCGGGGCGATCAACATCGGTTTCGAAAAACAGATGGCCAACTGGATCGGCATGGTCGTCGACCCGAAGGAGAACCTGCTCCTGGTGGTGGACGACCGGGAAAAGTACAACCAGATGACCACCGAGCTCCATCGCATCGGCTATGACAATATCTTCGGCTATCTCTCCGGCGGCATGTCGGCGTGGATCACCCACGGCATGCCCATTGACAGCCTCTCGCCGATCTCCGCCCAGGGCCTCAAACAGGAGATAGACCAGAAAAACGGCACCCGGATCCTGGATGTCCGAACCCCGGAGGAGCGGGCCCAGGGCTACATCGCCGATTCCATGCATGTCCCGATGAGCGATATCCTGGCCGATGGCCTGGCAATGCCGCAGGAGACGGCGCTGATTCTGGTCTGCGGCACGGGCTACCGGGCCAACATTGTGGCCAGCCGCCTCAAACAGGACGGCTTCAGCCATGTCCACAGCCTGGCTGGCGGGCTGACCGCCTGGAAAAGCGCAGGATACGCCCTGGCAGCCTGAGGGCCTCATCAATAAACAATAACTATTTCAAATTATTATGGCCCAACTACTTCTCGCCGCGGGCCTGAATCCCCGATCAGGTTTTCGGCGGCGGACCGCCGGAGCCGGATGCAGCAGGATGCCGGGGGTGCCAGGGGTGCCGGAAGTGCCGGGGATGATGGTTCGCCGGGACCGGCATCCAGACCGACGACATGTCCGGCGGTGCCGATGACGAGACGGCAGATCCGCACCGCCGGCAGCAAAGGAGGAGACATGCACCGCGTAATGATCCATCCGGCGACATACGACGATTGCCGAAGTGCTGTTGACCGGGCCTTCGCCCTCTTCCCCCAGGATGTTGCCGGAAAAAAAGTGGCCATCAAGCCCAACGTGCTCCGGGCCTCGAGGGCGGACGAACACATCGTGACGCACCCGGCCCTGCTCCGTGCCGTGGTCGACAAGGTGGAGGGGATGTCCCCGTCATCCATCGTCGTCGGCGACAACCCGGGGCTTTTCGGCTACGGCGACAACGAGAAGAGCTTTGAAGAGACCGGGCTGATGGCGGCGGCGAAAGGGCATTACCGGAACTTCGGCGACAGCACGAAGCGCCTGGCCCTGAATCCCGAGTTCATGCCCGAGGTGGGGGTCTCCAGCGACATCCTGGAGGCCGACATCTTCATCAGCCTTCCCAAGTTCAAGACCCATGGCTTGACCGTCATGACCGGGGCGGTCAAAAACAGCTACGGAATCCTGCCGGGAGCGCAGAAATCAAGGCTTCACCAGATTGCGGGCACGCCCGAGCGCTTCCACGACGTCATCGTCGATGTTTTCCGGCTGCGGGTGCCGGATCTCTTCATCATGGACGCGGTGGTCGGCATGGAGGGCAACGGCCCGGCATCGCCGGAGCTTCGGGAGATCGGCTGCATCCTGGCCTCGGAAAATGCCGTGGCCCTGGATGCGGTGGTCGCCCGGATGATGGGGCTTGACCCCGGCCGCCTGCGCTTCCTCCAGAAGGCGAAGGCCATGGGGCTGGGGGACTTCGATGCCGAGCGGATTGCATTGGCGGGGGAGATGCCGGCGCTGCCTGGTTTCAAGATCCCGCCCCTGGGGGGTGAAGCGATCCTGGGCAACCCGGCCATCCAGGAGATGATGGCCGCCAAGACCCGGGTCCGACCCCAGGCCGACCCCGCGCTCTGCACCGCATGCGGCGCCTGCATCGATCAGTGCCCGGTGGCGGCCCTCACCATGGCGGAGGCTGTCCCCGTGGCGGATCCGGAGGTCTGCATCACCTGCTTCTGCTGCCAGGAGATCTGCCCGGAAAAGGCGATGACGCTCAGGTGACGGCAGCGTTCATACCGGGGTGCGCCCCAAACCAAACCTTGCTCGATGTGATGGCTGCACCAGTCGGCAGCAAAAGGAGGCGACATGAAAACCATATGGATCATCACCGCGGCCCTTTTCCTGGTCGCCGCAGCAGCGACGTCCGGGAGGGCGGCAGACCCCATGCAGGCATTTCCACCGGCGGAGGAAGGGCAGGTCCGATATGTCCTCCAGCTTCCCCCGCAGGCCGATGAATCCACTTTCCATGTGGAGTTGATCGTGGGCAAGACGGTCCGGATCGACAAGGAGAACCGCTATTTTTTCGGCGGCAGCATCCAGGAGGAGACCATTGCGGGCTGGGGGTATCCGCGGTACACGGTCGAAAAGCTGGGCCCCATGGCCGGCACCCTGATGGCGGTCGATCCCGATGCGCCGAAGGTCTCCCGGTTTGTGCCGCTGGCCGGGGAGCCCTATCTCATTCGCTACAACAGCCGACTCCCCATCGTGGTATACGTGCCCGAGGGCGTCGAGGTGCACTACCGCGTGTGGCAGGCCGGCCAGGAAATCGAGGCCATGGAGAGGGGCTGACGCCCAAAAGATCGGTCCGGCTCCCGGCGGAACCCGCCGCTACCAGGTGCGATAAGCGCCGGTGTCCAGGTGGACGAAATCGGAGTCCGCGTAATACCCCACACCGCCGGCACGCAGGCTCCTGGCAGCATCGCGAAGCTTCACGGTGGGGATATCCGTGATCCGGAGGTCGATGGCCCGACCTTTCATGTGGAGGCTTTTCTTGGCCACGCCGCTGCTGGTCTTTCGGAGGGTTTTATTGGTCTTGGGCGACCGGTATCCGGAGATGACCTCGATGGTTCCACGGCTGCCCGCTGCATGCTGAATCCGGCATATCATGTCGAGGAGCGCTGGGTCGATGGGGTGGGTGTCGCCGGTGCGGAAATCCCGCAGAAAGCGGTTGATTCTTCGCCGCTCCGACCGGGGGCAGCGTCCAGGGGTATGAACGATTTTAAGGCACTCTTCCGTGTGGGTATGAAAAAACGTCATCGGGTACCTGCCCCGGGACGCCCGTCCCCAGCAGACCATCGGCGAACAGATCAAGAGCCCGGCGGCTGCCTGTGCAGCACCGGAAAGAAAACGGCGTCGGCTCATTCGGCTCATATCGTTGATTGGCATTTTTTCCCTTTTTAATCATGAGTTCCGCAGGAGAAGCCCTTCTTTCCCGCATCGCTGACCGGGCCGCCGGCCCGGAAAAATGTACGGAGGGACAATGCTATTCCGCCATCGCGATGGATTCACTGAACATCGCCCGGAGGAGCTTGTCGTCCCGTCCGTAGATGTCCCGGTTAAAATATATTATACCGTTTTTGTCAACCCAGGAAGTCTGATACGTGATGTGGACCGGCAGCGCTTCGGGGAGCTGGATGACGGTCCGCCGCCCCTCATCAATGATGGCCCGGATCTCATCTGGGGACCATACGGCGGTCCCTTGGGTCAGGACGAACGCACCCAGCCCCGCGGGGTCGCTCACCCGGATGCAGCCGTGGCTGAAATCCCGTTTGATCCGTGAAAAAAGATTCCGGGTGGGGGTGTCGTGGAGGTAGACATCATAGTGGTTGGGAAAGACAAATTTGATCCGCCCCAGTGCATTCCACGGGCCGGGATCCTGGCGCAGCTTGTATCGGGCCATCCGGCGAGGGCTGACGCCCTGCCAGTCGACGCTTTGGGAGTCGATCTCATAGGCGTCGCCGCTCCAGCTCGAAAAAAGGCGGATGTGCCGCTTCACCAGGTAGCTGGGATCCCGCCGGAGCTTGGGCAGTTCTTCATTGACGGCAATGCTCGGCGGCACATTCCAGTACGGGTTGATCTCGACATAGATGATGCGGTCGCTGAAGATGGGCGTCTGGTGCTGCAGTTTTCCCACGATCACGGGAAAGTTAAATGCCTCGCGCCCATCGTCAAAGGCCGTAAGGTCGAAATTGGCGATATTGACGAGGATGTATTTCCGGCCGAGGTCCTGCTCCTGCCAGCGCCAGCGGGTCATGTTGATGATGATCTGCCGGATGCGGTCGGTCACGGGAAGATTCATGGCGGCCAGGGTGTTCCTGCCGACGACCCCGTCGGGATCGAGACCGTGGCGGGCCTGGAAACGCTTGATCCCGGGCTCCAGCAGCGGGTCATAGAAGGGCACGGGAGGCGTGTCCGCCGCCAGGTCGCCGGTGACGGCCAGGCGGCGGACCACCGCGAACATCCGTTCATCCGTATCCCCTGGATGGATGCTCGCCCCGGCAGGGACGGCCGCCCACCCCCCTGCCGCCGACAGATCCCGGTAGGTTTGCAGGGCCCGCTTCAGCGCCCTGTAGTGCCGGTGCGCGGGGGGAAGCGACCGCAGATAGGCGGCCAGGTCCGGCGCACCCAGCGCCTTCTCGATGGTCGCCTGCGGTTCGAAATCGACCTGCGTCGCCGGGGCAAGCTGCGCCGGCGCCTCCTGTCGCGGCCGGATCTGCCCACGGCTGACATCATGGACGTATTTGATCAGGTTGAAGGTCAGCAGGGTGTCGAGCCTGGCCAGCGACCGGGGGTCCCGGGCCCCGAAGAGTTCGGCGATCTGACCGGCCTCGTAGTTCTCCGGGTCGAGCCCTTCCGCTTCGGCCTCCAGGAGGAACTTCAGGACAATCCCAGCCTTCTTGCCCGGCCCTTCGGGGGTGACCCAGAGGGGGGTCAGCCCGGTGTCATGATAGACCGAGGCCAGGCAGAGGTCCCTGGAGCTGACCGCTATCCGCTGCTTCTCATGGCTGAGGAGGTCGAGGGGATAGCAGACCAGATGCTCCGACATCGCCGCCGCCAGGGCCCCCATATCCCCTGCCCCGGAGGCCGGCCCCGGCCCGGCCAAAGCCGCGGCTGCCAGCACCGCCGCCAGGAAAAGCCGGCGGATATGTTTTCCCGCAGCAGCGCGCCGGTGCGCCGCCCCGGCGGCCGCGGGTCTCCTGCCCGCAGCCGGGCCCGTAATCCTCACCCCTGCTCTACAAAACCGATACAACCTGCTGCTCCTTCGTTAATAAGCATTTGATGTTATTGGACGATATCATTAACATCCACGCCCATGCCAGGTCAATCAAAATTGAAGACACACACATCCGCCGTATTTTCGGGCCTGTCCAACCAATACATTCCAATGCCTTGGAAGCCTCCACTGCACCCTTCAGGCCTGTCGTTCTTGTGCTGAACCGCGATTTCTGTTAGACATGACGTAACGCAACACGAGTTTCCTTCACCCGATACCCCCAGGAAAGGACATGATCATGACACCGGAGGAAGCGATTCAGACCGCCATAACGTATGAAACCCGTATTCGGGACCTCTACCACGATGCCGCGGCATCGACCCAGGACCCGAAAGGCGTCCGCGTATTCGGCCTTCTGGCTGAAGATGAACAGCGGCATCTCGACTACCTGAACCACAAGCTGGCGCAGTGGCGCGACAGCGGCAGCATCCGCATCGACGACCTGGCGTCGGTGGTTCCGTCCGCCAAAGCCGTCCGGGAAGGAATGGCGTCGCTGAAGCAGACCATGTCCAGGGAAGACCGGACCGACGAGAAGCGGATGCTCGCCAAGGCCCTTGAGGTCGAGGTGGAAACGAGCCGATTCTACGAAAAAATGGTCGACGAGATGGAAGACGACACCCGGACCATGTTCGCCCGTTTCCTGGAGATCGAAAACGAGCATGTCGAGATCGTCCAGGCGGAGCTCGACTATGTCAGCCGCACCGGCTACTGGTTCGACATCAAAGAGTTCGATATGGAATAGTGCCAGGCAGCGACGCCCCATGAAAATCATCACCACCGACCGGCTCCGGGAGATGGCCGTCGCGGCCGAAACCGCCCCCCGGCGCCGGACCAACTTCAACATCCACGCCGCTGCCGAAGATCCGGTGCAGCGGTATTTCATCGCCGCCCGGAAGGATGCCTATTTCCGACCCCACCGCCACCCGGTGCGGTGGGAGTTCGCCATCGTCCTCCAGGGGCGCTTCGACGTGCTCGTGTTCGACGGAGACGGCCGGGTGACCCGACGCGTCCGTGTGGGTCCGGAGGCCGGCGCCGTCGGCTTTGAGCTTGCGCCGGGCGCCTGGCACGCATGGGTGACCATGACCGACGCCGGTGTATTCGCCGAAGTCAAGGAGGGGCCCTATGATCCCTTTACGGCCGCGGAGTTCGCCCCTTGGGCGCCAGCCGAGGGGACGCCCGGCGTTTCGGATTTCCTGGAACGGATGCGCCATGCCGCCGTGGGCGACCGGATGGCATAGCACCTTCCATGCTGCGCATCACCGAACTCCGGCTCCCCATCGACCATTCCGAGGCCCAGCTTTGGGAGGCCATCCAGAAGCGGCTGGGCATTTCCGGCAGCAAAGTGACCGGATACACCATCTTCCGCAGGGGCATCGACGCCCGTCGGCGACACCGCATCACCTTCATCTACACCCTTGACGTGGAAACGCCGCTGGAGGCCGAGATCCTCGACCGCCTCGCCGGGGACCCCCGCATCCAGCCCGCACCCGACATCCGCTACCGCTTCGTGGCGCGGGCCCCCGCCGGTCCGGCGGAGCGGCCCGTGGTCATCGGCACCGGCCCCTGCGGGCTCTTCGCCGGTCTTCTCCTGGCCCAGATGGGATTTCGTCCGATTCTCCTAGAACGCGGCAAAATGGTGCGGGAGCGGACCGCCGACACCTTCCGGTTCTGGCGGAAGCGGGACTTCAACCCCGAGTCCAACGTCCAGTTCGGCGAGGGCGGGGCCGGGACCTTCTCCGACGGCAAGCTCTACACCCAGATCCGGGATCCCCGCCACCTGGTGCGCAAGGTCCTCACCGAGTTCGTTGCCGCCGGGGCCCCGCCGGAGATCCGCTATGTGAGCAAGCCCCACATCGGCACCTTCCGGCTGGTCAAGGTGGTCGAGGCCATGCGGCGGACCATCCAGTCCCTGGGCGGCGAGTTCCGCTTCCAGACCCGGGTTCGGGACGTCGGGATCCAGGGCGGCGAGGTCCGGTGGGTATCCACCGACGCCGACGAAACAATCCCCTGCAGCCGCCTGGTGCTGGCCATCGGACACAGCGCCCGGGACACCTTTGAAATGCTGGCGGACCGGGGCGTGGCCATGGAAGCCAAACCCTTCTCCGTGGGCGTGCGCATCGAGCACCCCCAGACCCTCATCGACCGGGCCCGCTACGGGCGGCAGGCCGGCCACCCGCTCCTGGGTGCTGCCGACTACAAGCTGGTCCATCACTGCGCCAACGGCCGCTCGGTCTACACCTTCTGCATGTGCCCCGGCGGCACGGTGCTGGCCGCCACCTCGGAGCCCGGCTGCGTCGTCACCAACGGCATGAGCCAGTACGCCCGGAGCAAGCCGAACGCCAACAGCGCGATTGTTGTCGGCGTGAACCCGGAGGACTACCCCGGCGGCCCCCTTTCGGGCGTCGCGTTCCAGCGCCGCTGGGAGCGGCGGGCATTCATCCTGGGCGGGGAAAACTATGACGCCCCCGTCCAGCGGGTGGGCGACTTTCTGGCGGGCCGCCCCTCCACCTCCCTGGGCGCGGTTCGGCCCTCCTACCGGCCCGGCGTCCGCCTGACGGACCTTGCGACCGCTCTCCCGGACGACGCGGTCGCCGCCCTCCGCGAGGCCATCCCGGCATTCGACCGAAAGCTTCGGGGCTTCGCCCTCCCGGACGCGGTCCTGACCGGGGTCGAAACCCGCACCTCCTCCCCCGTCCGAATTCTCCGGGACAAGAGCGGCCAGAGCCTCGGCACCCGGGGCCTCTTCCCCGCCGGCGAGGGCGCCGGATACGCCGGCGGCATCGTCTCCTCCGCCGTGGACGGCATCCTGGCCGCCGAGGCCGTGGCCCTCAGCATCCGCGAATGCAATCCCGCCGTCCCCGGCCTTGGTGAGGATCCGGATCACGCCGACCCAAAGGGAAGATCAAAGGGGCGTCTTTAGAAAATTTCCTTCAAAAATACAGGCAGGGTCGTCCATGGAGATCACTTTTCTTGAGACTGCCCAAATCGAGCCCAAATAAAATTGGATGAGGCCATCGCCTATTGCAGCTGCGAAGCCCCGGGGCTTGGCGATGCGGTTTCGGCAACCTCTGCCGCCGGCTTCTCCGCCGTGGCGTGCTCCCGCGCCACCAGCATATAGATGGACGGAATGACGAAGAGGGTGAAGAAGGTCCCGATGGTCATGCCGCCCACGAGGACGAGGCCGATGGAGTTCCGGGCGGCAGCGCCGGCGCCCGTGACCAGGACCAGGGGAAAATAGCCGGCGATGGTGGAGCCGGTGGTCATGAGGATCGGCCGGAACCGGGTCAGGGCCGCCTCGCGCACCGCCTCGCGCTTGCTCATCCCGCGAAGCTGAAGCTTGTTGGCGAACTCCACCACGAGGATGCCGTTCTTGGCGACCAGCCCCACCAGCGTCACGAGCCCCACCTGGGAATAGATGTTGAGGGTGGTGGTCCAGCCGTGGGTCCAGAAGGGCACGTTGGGATCGGGCATCTTGAGAAACGTGAAGATGAGCGCCCCGAACATGCCCAGGGGAACCGATCCGGCAAGAATGACGAAGGTGTCCCGGAAGCTGTTGAACTGGGCCGCCAGGGTGAGGAAGATGAGGATGACCGCCAGGATGAAGGCCTGGATGAACTTGTTCCCCTCGGTCCGGAGCTGCCGGGACTCGCCGGTGTAGTCGATGATATAGCCCTGGGGAAGGATGGCGGCCGCCTCCCCCTCCAGGAATTTGAGGGCCTCGTCCAGGGGGCGGACCGCTACGCCGCTGATCTTGACGGCGTTGAGCTGCTGGAAACGGTTGAGGGACCGCGGTGTGGTGGTGTTCCGGATGGTGGCGATGGTGCTGAGGGGCACCAGCTCTCCTTCCGGCCCGGTCACGTAGATGTTGAGGAGCTGCTCCGGATTGAGGCGGTCGACCCGGCGGATCTGGGGGATGACCTTGTAGCTCCGGCCGGCGATGTTGAAGCGGTTGACGTAGTTGCCCCCGAGCATGGCCGCCAGGTCAGAGCCCACCTGCTGAAGATTGAGGCCCAGGTCCGCCACCTTGTCCCGGTCGATGACGATCTCGGACTGGGGCTGGTCGATCTTGACGTCGATGATGGGCGGAAACGCGAACATCCCGCTCTGCATGGCCTTGAGCTGGATCTGCCGTGCGAACTGGAGGATCTGATCCGTTTCGGCAGTGGAGGTCAGGAGGAACTCCACCGGAAAATCGCCGCCCCCCGGCAGCGCCGGCGGCGTCACGGGAAACATGCGGATCCCCGGGATGACCGAGAGCTTCCGCTGGACCTCCGGCAGGATCTGGAAAACCGTTCGGTCGCGCTCCTCCCAGGGCTGGAGCACCATCCCCCCGAAGCCCGAGGTCGGCGAGGTGACCTGAAAGGTAAAATCGGTTTCGGGAATGCTCAGGAAGACATCGTTGGCCGCAGCGGCATACTGGCTGTTCTGGTCCAGGGTCGAGTTGGCGGCGGCATCCAGTATGCCGAAGATGACCCCCTGGTCCTCGGTGGGCGCCAGCTCCACCGGCGACATCATGAACATGGGAAGGGCCAGGGCGCTCACGATCAGCCAGACCATGTAGACCGCCGGGCGGGCATTGAGGGTGGCGTCGAGGAGTTTTCCGTAGAGCCGCCGGAACCGGTCGAAGCCGCGGGATATCCGCCCGGCGAGCCCCCGCTCGCCAAGCCCCGGCTTGAGCAGCCTCGAGGCCATCATGGGCGACAGTGTCAGCGCGACGATGGTCGAGATGATCACGGCACCGGTCAGGGTGAAGGCGAACTCCCGGAACAGCGCGCCGGTGAGCCCGCCCTGGAGCCCGATGGGTGCATAGACCGCCGCCAGGATGATGGTGGTGGCGATGATGGGATTGACCAGCTCCCGGGCGCCCAGGAGCGCCGCATCCACGGGGGACTTCCCCTCGCCCAGGTGCCGCTCGACGTTCTCCACCATGACGATGGCGTCGTCGACCACCAGGCCGACGGAGAGGACGATGGCCAGGAGCGTCAGCAGGTTGATGGTGAAACCGAAGACCTGCATGAGGAAGACCGCGCCGATGAGGGACATGGGGATGGCCACCACGGGGATCAGGACCGAGCGGATCGACCCCAGGAACAGGAAAATGATGACCACGACGATGGCGAGGGTCTCCCCCAGGGTCTTGGTCACCTCCCGGATGGCGTTGGTGATGTAGTTGGTGGCGTCATAGGCCACCCGGGCGGCCATGCCGGTGGGCAGCTGCCGGTCGATGTCGGCCATCTCCCGGGTCACCCGCTGGATGACGTCGATGGAGTTGGCGTTGGGCAGGGGCCAGATGCCCATGAAGACCGCGGTCTGCCCCGAAAAACGAACCTCGGCGTCATAGTCCTCGGCCCCCAGGACGACATCGCCGATATCCTCGAGGCGCACGATGGCGCCCCCCTCCTCCCGGATGACCAGGTTCTTGAACTCCTCCACCGTGCTCAGGTCGGTATTGGAGATCAGGTTGACCTGGACCAGGGATCCCTTGGTTTCGCCCACCGCCGCCAGGAAATTGTTGGCGGCCAGGGCCTCCTGCACCTGCCGGGGGCTGATGTGGAGTGCGGCCATCCGCTCGGGCCTGAGCCAGATGCGCATGGCAAAGGTCCGGGCGCCAAGGATGTCGGCGCGCTGCACCCCCTCGATGGCGGACAGACGGGGCTGGACGACCCGGACGAGATAGTCGGTGATCTCGTTCTGCTTGAGGACGTCGGAGGTGAAGCTGAGGTATGCTGAGGCAAACTGACTGTCGGCCGATTCGACGTTGATGATGGGGACCTCGGCCTCCGGCGGCAGGTCCCCCCGAACCTGGTCGACCTTGGAGCTGATCTCCGACAGGGCCTTGACCGCATCGTAGTTGAGCTTGAGGCGAACGGTGATGGTCGACAGCCCCTGGGCGCTCTGGGACTGGATGTACTCGATCCCGTCGGCAGCGGCGACGGCGCGCTCGATGGGCGTGGTGATGAACCCGCGCACCAGGTCGGCGCTGGCCCCCACGTAGACGGTCGTGATGGTGACCGAGGCATTTTCACTGCGGGGGTACTGGCGCACATTCACCGTCCGGAGCGCCTGAAGTCCGGCGATGATGATCAGAAAGCTCACCACCAGGGAGAGGACGGGACGCTGGATGAAAATATCGGTAAAGGCTTTCATGGCAAGACGCTCTGCGATGGTAGGGTTATGGCATGTCGAACCAAAGGATGACGGTGCACCCGCATCATCGGTTGACCGGCGCCGGCGCCTTCTGGAACGCCGGGGCGTGCTGGTTGTCGACGACCACGGCCTGGCCGTTGCGGAGCTTGAAAACGCCGGTGCTCACCACCGTATCGCCCTCCTGGATCCCCGACAGCACCGCGGTGAAGTCGCCCTGCTTCCCCCCCAGCCGCACGAACTGCTGGCGCAGGGTCATGGCGCTCTCGCCGTCCGCCGTCTGCTCCCCCGCCTCCACCACGAATACCGAATCGCTGTAGGGGGCATAGAGCACCGCCGTCTCAGGGATGACGACCACCGGCCGCTTCTCGGGCATCACCACCGCAACATTGACGAACATCCCCGGCCGGAGACGCTCATCCGGGTTGGCCAGGGTCGCCTGGATGCGGACATTGCGGGTTGCGGCGTCCACTTCCGGATTGATGGCGGTGATGGTCCCTTCCAGGGTCTCGTCCGGCATGGCGTCGTTTTTGACCCGGACCGTCAGCCCGGTCTCGATTCGGGCGATCTCCTGCTGGGGCAGCAGGAAATTGACGAAAATCGGATCCAGGGCCTGCAGGGAGACGACCGGATCCCCCTCCCGAAGCAGCTCTCCCAGGTTAACCAAACGGATGCCGAGCCGGCCTGAAAAGGGCGCCCGGATCTTTTTCTTTTCGATGACGGCGCGGATGCCGTCCACCTCGGCGGCGGCCGACTTGAACTGGGCGTCGGCGTTGTCGTATTCGGATTTCGATATCGCCCGCTGGGCCAGCAGCCCCCTGGCGCGTTTAAAATTGATCTCGGCCAGGGCCATGGCGGCCTCGGCCGACCGTAGCTGGGCCTCCTCGGACGAGGTGTCCTGGAGCACCAGGAGATCCCCCGCCTCGACCTTGCTGCCCGGCGTAAAGGCGATCCGGGTGACCTTTCCGGTCAGCTCCGCCGTGACGGTCACCCCCTGCACGGCCTCCAGGGACCCCACTGAAGGGATCAGGGTCTCCCAGGTTTCCGCTGCGGCCCGGACGGTCGTCACCGTCTCGGGCGGCGGTGAGAAATTCTTTCCCTGGGCGACCATCTGGCCGATCTGAAGGGCCTTGATGCCGCCGATGATTCCCACAAGAACGACCAGTCCGATGATGGTAAAAAAGATTTTCGTTTTCATGATCCCGCTCTGCATGGATGACGGAAAATTTCGATCCGGCCTATGGGATTCATTTTTTCCACGGGCCTTAACTGGAAAGACGGTTCCAAAACCTGGAAACCGTCTCATGTTTTCTTTCTGGATGCAAGTGCTTACATCATAATTATTTGCCGGGTGGGATGTCAATTCAGAGAAATCCCACCGGTCGTCTTGAGCAGCAACCGCAGTCGCTGCTCAAATTCCACTTGCATTCAAGCCCTTCTTGCGTATAACACCCGTACGCAACCCTATCGTTTCATTCGCCGGTGGTCTCCGTACCTCGACGGATGAGCGAAACCCGAAAGCGGAGACCCGTATCCTCTCCATAGAGCGGACGGTCCGCGGCCGGCCCGCAAGGCCTCCGGAGCATCCACAACAACAACACCCTTCAGGAAAGGCCGTCAGAGCACCCATGACGCATTTCGGAATGCTTCTCTCCGTCGACCTCTCGTCCGGCACATCGGCATCCCGGCCCCTCGACAAAATGATACTGCGGCGATGGCTCGGGGGAAGGGCCCTGAATGTGGCCGTGCTTCACGCTTTTCTTTGCGGCGCCGGCAATGGCGGGGAGAGCACGACAGATAACGGCCCCGACGTCGACCCGCTTGCACCCGAGAACCCGATCCTTTTTTCCTGCGGCCTCCTGACCGGAACCCCGGCGCCCTCGTCGTCACGGCTCCACATCAATGCCGTAAGCCCCCTCACCGGCCTCCTCGGGAGCTCGAATATCGGCGGAAATATCGGAATGCAGCTCCACGCGGCCGGCTACGGCACCATCGTTGTCCGGGGCCGCGCCGAGAGGCCGGTCTGGCTCGACATCGGCCCGGCCGGCGCCTGCCTGCGCAGCGCCGAGGACCTCTGGGGCCTCGAGACCGGCCAGACCCATGAGGCCCTGAAACGGCTGCTGCCGGGAACGGACTTCGAGAGCCTCTCCATCGGACCGGCAGGCGAAACCGGCGCCGCTTTCGCCTGCATCGTATCGG